>JAJXBQ010000411.1:1083-1505 GCA_021640525.1 Segatella copri | reverse complement strand
TTACATACCAGCCTGAGCTGCAACCTCTGCTGCGAAATCGTCAACTTTCTTTTCAAGACCTTCGCCAGTTTCAAAACGGACGAATTTCTTTACGGAAAGCTTAGCGCCGTTTTCTTTGGCAACCTGCTCAATATATTTGGCAACGGTCAAATCTCCGTCCTTTACATAAGCCTGCTCAAGCAGACATACTTCCTTCAGTTCCTTTGCAAGACGGCCGGTGATCATTTTCTCAATGATGTTAGCAGGCTTGTTTGCATTCTTGGGATCGTTCTGAGCCTGAGCCATCAGGATTTCCTTCTCATGCTCTTTGTAATCCTCCGGAACGTCTGTGGTAGCCACATACTTGGGAGAAAGAGCAGCAACCTGCATAGCTACGTTAGACAGGCACTCTTTTACAGCATCATTCACCACATCAGTATCAG
>JAJXBQ010000411.1:0-1073 GCA_021640525.1 Segatella copri | reverse complement strand
CGGTAACCTTCTCAAATCTTCTGATGTTCAGGTTCTCGCCGATAGTAGCGATCTTCTCAACCAGCGCTTCTTTTACAGTTTTGCTTGTGTCAACATTCCAGGGCTCAGCCATGAATGCATCCATGTCAGCAGCGTCAGAATCTACTGCCTGCTGTGCAACCGCTGCAACGAATTCCTGGAAGTTCTCGTTCTTGGCAACGAAGTCTGTCTCAGAGTTAACTTCAACAACTGCTGCTGTTGTATCATTCTTTACTGCAATACGGCAAAGACCTTCTGCTGCGATTCTGCCTGCTTTCTTCTCTGCTTTGGCCTGTCCGTTCTTTCTAAGGAACTCCATAGCCGCTTCCATATCGCCGTTTGTTTCATTTAATGCTTTCTTGCAGTCCATCATACCTGCTCCGGAAAGCTCTCTTAATTCTTTTACCATTGCTGCTGTGATAGCCATTGTATTATCCTCCATGAAATGCTTTGCTTTCACTCTTACAAGTTAAAATTATTCAGCTGCCGTCTCTGCTTCAACTGCCACTTCTTCAATATCGGTTGCTTCGGTAGCCAGGGCAGCTTCATCATAAACTGCCTCGCCCTGATTTGCTTCGATAACAGCGTCTGCCATCTTGGATGTGATTAATTTAACTGCTCTGATAGCGTCATCATTACCAGGGATGATGAAATCCAGTTCTTCCGGATCACAGTTGGTATCGCCGATACCGATCAGGGTAATTCCCAGAATGTGAGCTTCCTGTACGCAGATTCTTTCTTTCTTGGGATCTACGACAAAGATAGCATCCGGAATTCTTGTCATATTCTTAATGCCGCCCAGGTTCTTTTCCAGCTTTTCCCATTCTTTCTTAATCTGGATAACTTCCTTCTTGGGAAGAACGTCAAAAGTTCCGTCCTCGGCCATAGTCTCGATCTGTTTCAGTCTTTCGATTCTGCTTCTGATGGTCTTGAAGTTGGTAAGCATACCGCCCAGCCATCTTTCATTTCCATAATACATTCCGCAGCGTTCTGCCTCAGCCTTAACAGCATCCTGAGCCTGCTTCTTGGTACCAACAAAAAGGATGGTGCCGCCC
>JAJXBQ010000125.1:0-10007 GCA_021640525.1 Segatella copri | reverse complement strand
AAAAAAAGAGTTACGCTTGCAACTTTCTGAAAGTTGCAAGCGTCTAATGGTTTAAATTGATATCCATAAAACGAAAGTAATATGTCATTAATTCATCTAAAAGACGTCAACAAGACTTACCAGGGTGCTCAGCCACTCCATGTACTGAAGGGCATCGACCTCGACATCGAACGTGGCGAGTTCGTCAGCATCATGGGTGCTTCCGGCTCGGGAAAATCCACCTTATTAAATATATTGGGTATTCTCGACAACTACGATACGGGCGAATACCGACTCAACGATGTGCTCATCAAAGACCTCTCGGAAACCCGTGCTGCCGAATACCGCAACAAGATGATCGGCTTCATCTTCCAGTCGTTCAACCTCATTTCATTCAAGACGGCAGTGGAAAACGTGGAGCTTCCCCTCTTCTACCAGGGCGTGAGCCGCAAGAAGCGCCACGAACTGGCGATGGAATATCTCGAAAAACTGGGCTTGAAACAATGGGCCAACCATTATCCCAACGAGATGTCGGGAGGACAGAAGCAGCGTGTAGCCATCGCCCGTGCCCTCATCACCAAACCCGAAATCATCCTAGCCGATGAGCCTACCGGAGCCCTCGACTCCAAAACGAGCGTGGAAGTGATGGACCTGCTGAAGGAACTGCACCAGAAAGAGGGAATGACCATTGTGGTGGTAACCCACGAAAGCGGTGTAGCCAACGAGACCGATAAGGTTATCCATATCAAGGACGGACTCATCGGAAGCATCGAAGACAACAGAGACCATCATCTCGTATCAAAAGACTACGTGAAGTAACTTTGAACATTGAACTTGGAACTTTGAACTTTATGATATGTATAAAGTTCAAAATCAATGTTCAATGTAATAGTAATCATAAAGTTCAATGTTCAAAATTCAAAGTTCAATGTAAAAGTAACATGAGAGAATTAATCAAAGAAATATGGAGCACGTCGAAGCGCAACAAGCTCCGCACTTCGCTCACGGGATTTGCCGTTGCCTGGGGAATCTTCATGCTGATATTCCTGCTGGGCGCCGGCAACGGACTGATTAATGCCCAGTTGCAGCAAAGCACCCGATTCCTTGCCAACTCCATGCGAGTTTTCCCGGGCGAAACCTCCAAGGCTTACAAGGGACTGAAGGAAGGCAGAAGCATCACGCTCAACGACAGGGACATCCTCATCAGCAACAAGACCTACGGTCAGTACGTAGATGATGTGGGCGGAAGACTGGAACAGTATAACGTGAACATCAACTATGGTGATAATTATGTGGCAAGCCAGTCATTGGTGGGTGTGGCTCCTACGCATCCCAAAATCGACAAGACGGAGCTGATAGCCGGACGATTCATCAACGAAATCGATATGAAGGAGCAGCGCAAGAATGTGGTGCTGAGCCGAAGCCAGGCCAAGGAACTCTGCAAAGACTACCGTTCGCTGGTGGGCAAGAACGTAAAGATCAGCAACCTCAACTTCCAGGTGGTGGGAATCTACAAGGATGATGAATCGCGCAATAATACCGAAGCCTTCATCGCCTACTCCACCATAAAGACCATTTACGCCAAGGGCGATGATGCGGGAAGTCTGGAGTTTACCATCAAGAATCTGAAGACCAGGGAGGACAATAAGCAGTTTGAGAAGAACTACCGCGCCAGCATCAACAACAACCATCAGGCAGCACCTGATGACGAGCGAACCATCTGGCTCTGGAACCGATACATGGACAATATCCAGATGAACCAGGGAATCGCCATCATGCAGACGGCACTCTGGATTGTGGGCCTATTCACCCTGCTGAGCGGAATCGTGGGCGTAAGCAACATCATGCTCATCACCGTGAAGGAGCGAACCCGAGAGTTTGGCGTAAGAAAAGCCATCGGAGCCAAGCCTTGGTCGATACTGAAGCTCATCATCACCGAGAGCATCATCATCACCTCGTTTTTCGGCTACATCGGAATGGTCTGTGGCGTGGCAGCAAACGAAATCATGGATGCAACCATCGGCCACACCACCGTAGATACCGGACTGTTTAAAGCCGCCATGTTTGTGAACCCTACGGTGGGCATAGGCACCTGCATCGGCGCCACCATCACCATCGTCATCGCAGGCACCATCGCCGGACTCATCCCAGCCATCAAGGCTGCAAGAATCCGACCGATAGAAGCGCTGAGAGCGGAGTAATGCAAAATGTTGAATGCTAAGTGTTGAATGTTGAATTCATTCTTGCTTACACCTTATTATATATATAGAATAGGCTATGCGATTAGATTTAGATACATATAAAGAGATTCTCGACACCATCACGAGGAACAAGAGCCGCAGTCTGCTTACGGGCTTCGGTGTGTTCTGGGGCGTGTTTATGCTCATCGCCCTGATGGGTGGCGGACAGGGACTGAAGGAGATGCTGCAAAACAACTTCACAGGCTTTGCCACCAACACCGCTATCATCTGGGCGCAGAACACCACCAAACCCTACAAGGGATTCAACAAGGGGCGCTCCTGGCAGATGGAAGAGAAAGACCTGGACAGATTGCGCCACCAGGTGCCCGAACTCGATGTCATCACCCCGCTGCTCTTCGGCGGCAACAAGTCGGTGGTGTTTGGAGACAAGAAATTCAGCGGCAGCACCCAGGGCGTAAATCCCGATTACGCCCAGGTTTCTGCGCCACAGATGTTTTACGGCAGATACATCAACGAGATGGATGTGCGCCAGCAGCGCAAGGTTTGCGTCATCGGCAAACAGATTTACAAGAATCTCTTTCCTGGCGGCGGTGATCCGTGCGGCAAGAGCGTAAGAGTAGACTCTACCTATTATATGGTGATAGGCGTAGATTACCGCTCGGGCAACGGCGTGAACTTCGGCGGTCGTGCCGATGAAACCATCACCCTGCCCCAATCGGTTTTGCGCAGCGCTTATAACCGGGGTAAGGCGGTTGACATCATCGCCACCACCGGCAAACCGGGCGTAGTGATGAGCAGCATTGCCCAACGGATGAGAGAAACCGTGGCAAGAGCCCACAGCATAGACCCTACGGACGAAAAGGGCATTATGGTGTTCAATACCGAAGTTCTCTTCCAGATGCTCGACAACCTGTTCAAGGGCGTCAACTTCCTCATCTGGCTGGTAGGCATCGGTACCCTTCTCGCCGGCGCCATCGGAGTTTCCAACATCATGATGGTAACGGTAAAGGAGCGAACCACCGAGATAGGCATCCGCCGAGCCATCGGAGCCACGCCTAAGATGATACTTTCGCAAATCATCTCCGAGAGTATTCTCCTCACCCTGGTAGCCGGCATGAGCGGCATTCTCTTCGGTGTTGCCATCCTGCAGATGCTGGAAGTAGGAAGTACCACGGATGGCATTCTTACCGCCCACTTCCAGGTAGATTTCTGGACGACCATCTCTTCTGCCATCCTCATCTGCATTCTCGGCGGCCTAGCCGGACTCGCCCCTGCATGGCGAGCGATGAGCATCAAACCGGTGGATGCGATGAGAGACGAATAGGAGTGAAGAACGAAGAGTGAAGAGTGAAGAATTCACTTGTCCTCTAAATGATAACTCCTGACAAATAATAATATTAACGAAATAAGAATGAAAGACGAAAGTAAAGCAATTGAATTCTTCACTCTTCGTTCTTCACTCTTCACTTAAACTTACGATATGAAAAAGTATTCAAAGTTGATTGTTGCGGCGATTGTCGCCTTGATCTTCATCGGAACCTTCGTGTTCCTTTATGAGAAATCGCAGCCTAAGCCTGTGGAGTATACTGAGTTTACTCCTAAGATGGCTGATGTTTTGAAAACTACCGTCATCACGGGCAAGATTGAGCCTCGCAACGAGGTGAGCGTAAAGCCTCAGATTAGCGGTATCATCACAGAGATTTGCAAAGAAGCGGGTGATTATGTTCAGGCGGGCGAGGTTATCGCCAAGGTAAAGGTGATTCCGGATATGGGACAGCTCAGTTCGGCTCAGGCACGCGTGCGCCTTGCTGAAATCAACCTAAAACAGGCACAGGTGGATTATGGTCGCGAGGAACAGCTCTTCAAGAAACAGCTGGTCAGCGCTGATGAGTTTGATAAGGTAAAGCAGGCGATGAAACAGGCACGCGAGGAAGTTACCGCTGCCGAAGATGCTCTCCAGGTGGTGCGCGATGGTGTAAGCAAGAGCAATGCCAGCGCCTCTTCCACCCTCATCCGTTCTACCATCTCGGGCATTATCCTCGATATTCCGGTCAAGGTGGGTAACTCGGTGATTCTTGCCAACACTTTCAACGATGGTACTACCATCGCCAGTGTGGCCAACATGAACGACCTCATCTTCCGTGGCAATATCGATGAAACCGAAGTGGGAAGTCTCGTTACGGGAATGCCGATGAAGATTACCATCGGAGCCTTGCAGAACCTCAACTTCGAGGCAAACCTGGAGTATATCTCTCCTAAGGCTGTAGAAAACAATGGTGCCAACCAGTTTGAGGTAAAGGCAGCCATCCGTTCTACCAAGGGAGGCAAGATCCGTTCAGGTTACAGCGCCAATGCCGAGATTGTACTGGCAAAGGCTACCCATGTACTCACCGTTCCGGAGAGTGCCATTGAGTTTAGCGGCGATTCTACCTTTGTATATATCATAAAAGGTAGCGGCGAGAAGAAGACTTATGAGCGCAAACAGGTAACTACCGGTTTGAGCGATGGAGTAAATATTGAAATCAAGAAAGGTCTGGGACTCAAGGACAAGGTTCGCGGTCCTCAGGTAATAGCAGAAAATAAGGATGATGACGAATAGTCATCATCCTTATTCTTTTTTATAGGCATCAGATAACTTAGATGTTATCCTTTTCGATATCCTTGAAGTAGCGGTAAGTACCCACCTTCAGTTCATCGCAGGCAATCTCATCACAAACGATGATGCCATGCTGGTGCTGCTGCAGAGCGCTGATGGTCCAAGCCTGGGTAACAGGGCCTTCGATGGCAGCCTGCAGGGCGCGGGCCTTGTTATGACCGTTGCAGAGAATCATTACCTCTCGGGCAGCCATCACGGTACCCACACCTACGGTCAGAGCCAGACTAGGTACCTTCTCAGGATCATTATCGAAGAAACGGGAGTTGGCAATCTTTGTATCTGTAGTGAGCGTCTTTACTCGTGTGCGGGAGGTTAGAGAAGAGAATGGCTCGTTGAAAGCGATATGGCCATCAGGACCGATACCACCGATAAAGAGGTCGATGCCACCCGCTTCTTCTATCATCTGCTCATAATGACGGCACTCCTCTTCCAGGTTCTCGGCATTACCGTTCAGGATATGAATATTCTCCTTAGGGCAGTCGATATGATTGAAGAGATTGGCAGCCATGAAAGAGTGATAGCTCTCAGGATGAGATTCCGGCAAACCTACATATTCATCCATATTGAAGGTGATGACATGCTTGAACGAAACCTTGCCTTCTTTTACCGCCTTTACCAGATTGGCATACATGCCCTGAGGTGAAGAACCGGTTGGCAAACCCAGAACAAAAGGACGTTCAGCAGTTGGTTGAAATCTGTTAATTGTTTCAACTACATGATCAGCTGCCCACTTTGACAGCTTCTCATAATCTTTTTCGATAATAACACGCATAATCTATTTCTTATTGTTTAGTTGTAAAATTCAGGAAACAAAAATAATAAAAATCTGTTTCATTACCGCTAAAAGATGGCAAAAATTATATTTTTTTACAGTTTGCGGTATCTACTTCTTCATAGCCCTCCTGCTCTACATATTCATCGAAACCGATGCTGATATCGGCGCCATTCTGCTCGAAGAGACGCAGTAATTTCTGCTGCATATCGGGTGCGATGAGGATGGCGCCGCGCTTCGCCTTGCAATAGGTGCTTTCGCTGATATAGGGCGAAAAGTGCCAGAAATGAGGCGTATTGGCAGAAGGTATCGTGCCAAACATGCGGCGGAATCCGCGTGCCATGCGTATGATCTTCTTCTGAAGACGATAGGCGCAGCCCTGCTCGTTGCAGGCTATATGGTCCGGGTTCAGAATACTGAATACCTTCTCCGACTTACGCAACTTCTGATAACGCTCAAAACGAGCACAAAGGTGATGTACCGGGCACGCCTCCTTGAGACATACCGTATCAATGGAATGGATTGAAATGTTGTTCATGTTCTTTACTTTTTTAGTTGGATAAATAATTTTTTCTTCGAAAGATTGAGAGGCTGCTATCGGCAAATAGCCAACTGGCGAACCACAGACTGCCAACTAGCCGCTATGAGAACAGTGGGCTGTTCTAGTCAGACAGCTATCGGAAAAGCCTGAGAAAGAATTTTAAGAAAGGAACTGCGAAAAACTCTTCACTCTTCACCTACCCCCCGGAAATGCCGATAAACAGAGGGGATTCGAGGGGTGAAGAGTTGTTTCTCACTCTTCACCCACTCTTCACCACTCTTCACCCATCTGCCGCTTAGCTATATTTTCAGATTCTTACAAGCAGATAGGCCTGCCCCTTCTTGGTATGCTTCATCTTGCACCCCAGGAGTTTGAGCGACTGGCCGATGCGAATCTTAGTACTCAGATTGCTTATCAGCATCGGAAATCTTTCGTGCAGAACCTCGAAAACATCCGAACAGATGAGCCATTCGCCCGTTTCATTATCCTCGGGAACACGGAAGCAGCTCTTCAGCATCGACTCAAAATCATCTACCTTGAAGAAAGGAAGATTGCACTTCTGGATACGATCCACCTCGGCATTGGTAAACCAATAAGGCGTCTTCTTATGGCAAAGCTCATACATAACTTGTGCATAGAGCTGGTCATAAATGATGGGTGAACCGTTGTCGATATATTCACCTGCCGGAATGTGCAGACAGACGAATCGGCGGCTACCCGTAGGGTCGCAGAGCGGATGCTCATCATTGGTGGTTGCCAGGAAGGAAGCATAACGCGGACGGTCATCCTGACTCTTGCCGAAGATAGGGCGCCCGTTCACCTTCACCTTTGAAAGCATCTGCTTCAGCTTGCCCTGCTGCGATGGTCCCATATTCGCAAACTCATCTATGTTGACATAGAGATTATGAGTGAGCGCCATCTCGGAGTCAAACTTATTGGCAAAGTTGATGTGGTCGAGGAAATACTGTCGCAGATGATCCGGCAGCAGGCGATAGGCAAAGGTACTCTTGCCGCAACCCTGCTTGCCGATAAGCACAGGAGTGGTTTCGTTGCCATGAAACATATCCATCTGCAACCAGTGGGCAACAGCTGAACGGAGCCAGGTGGCGCACCATCCCAACTGTTCACTTGTAAGCCCCGGAATCCTGCCAAAGAGTTCAGCCACATGGTTCTTACCATCCCATTCAGGCAGGTTTTCGAGATATTCCCTGATAGGGTCAAACTCCGGAACCTCTTCAGAACGTACGAACTCCTCAATATCCTGTCGGGGCGACTTCTTACCTCCTACACCCAACCGTTTGGCGTGACGGACGATGGAATTGAAAGCCTCCGGAGTCAGCACCTTCCAGGTAGAGTCAGAAGATTCCTCCTCTTCCCCACCGGTTTCCGGTTCCTCTTCTACGGCCTCCTCAGTTTCGTCCTCATTCTTTGAGAGAGTGAAATACTCGGTTTTACCACTTAGCACATTTCTACGGAAGAGATAATACTCATCGAGAAAACTCTCAACAAGAGAGAGTGCTGAAATTTCGTTTGTCATCTTATCTGATGACGATAAAGCTGTAACTTTGTTCATATATTAATTTTTTTAGTTAATAATAATCATCTTTTTGCCCTTATATATAATAAGGTGAAGAGTGGTGAAGAGTGGGTGAAGAGTTGTCTCTATCTCTTCACCCCTCGAAACCCCTCTGTTTATGGGCATTTCCGGGCTTCAGGTGAAGAGTGAAGAGTTTCAGCTCATTCATGGTTCAGCATTTCGCCGCTCTTTCGTTTTCGATTGCAAAGTTAATACTTCCCTTCACCGATTCCAAATTTTCCCCGCCACCTTCCCGCTACTTTTCTGAAATCAGGGAAGAAACAAGGGGGCTACGGGGAAAAGTATGGGGAAAAAAGAGGAAAAACAAGCGCATATCCTTGCATAATCCGAAAATAAATCTTACCTTTGTGGCAAAACTTATTTTCCCTCAAATCCGCAACCTATAGGGTTTCGTGGGAAACAAGACGATACGGTTTTCCTTTCCATTTCTCAACAAGGATAGAATTCAACTCAAACTCAATACCGTTGATTTCAGTTGGATGAAGAGACAAATGTTTCATCGGGTGAGTTGTAACATCCTCAATACATGAGCCACCACAAAGATATACGCACATCAGAGAGCGCAGAATCTCGCTATATTGATAACCAAACATAGTGCATCTCAATCCCAAGGTGGAATCTATGGTTTGAGCTAAAAGAGCATCAAATTGCTCCATAATAGAAAAAATTCCACCAAAAGGAGTGAGTTTCTCAGATTTTATTTGTACTTTTGCCATGTCATTCAGAATTTTGTTTGTTTTTATTTTGCAACACTAAGATAAGTGAAATTTCTGACATGGCAAAATCCTGAGCAACTTTTTGTTGCTCAGGTGCTTATAAAAAATATTAAATTATAGTGTTGCGGAAATAAGGATAATAAGTTCTCAGGCAACTTGTCCTTTGAACGAACCCATAAATTGAAGAATAAAATGAAAAAGTTTGGATTTAGACATTTGATGTACGGATGGCTTGCTGTCGTAGTCCTTGCGCTGACTTCATGCGACTCTGAAAATGTGACACCGATCAATGACAAAACTTTGCCGGAGGCCATTGCCAAAGATTTCCACGAACGCTGCGAGGACAACACTATCAAATGCGTTTACACAGGTCCAGAGCCTTACTTCGACAGTGGAGCAATGGAAACGTATGTCACCTCTGAGGACAACGCGGGGAATGAGTGCGTGGTTGTATACGTTGACAATGCGTGGAACCGCACCGTGCGGATGCTCTCTGACATTGACCTGTTGCCCCGCTCGGTGCGATACCGGCTGCTCACGATAAACCAGGAGGCCAGAAACGATGAATTCTTGGAGATCAAGGAAGTGACACAGGCCAGCATAAACGGGACATACTATATTCTCTGCTATCTGCAGGACACCCCAAAGCTCAAGAATCTCGTCCACACACTTGTCATCGACAGCAAAGGAACGGTGGCCAAGGCATGCACATACAGACTGAACGACGCTGAATATATAGGTACGATTCCTGGCGATATAGAATGGATTACAGCGCACTACAAAGGCTCCGAAGTGCTTGGTTTTGTCAACGACAGCGGTGATGACAACTATCTCATCATGCACGACGGCGTGTTGAAGTCCGTATACTTCAGAACTTCCCGCAAGGGTACGACATGGAAAGAAACCTGTTACCCCTTGCCGAAAGGCACAACGGTACCAAGCAACGTATTGGAATCCTTACACGCTGACTACCCTGATTTCACCTATACTGAGGTCTCTATTGTTGAAAACCCTGACGGAATAGTCTACCTCTTTACCGATGGAAACAGACCCGACCGTTTAGGGCATTATGTTGAATTAAACTAAAGACTGAATGAAATCGTCTGAAGATTTGCCTTTATTTTTAAGGCGTTTTGGGGCCTTGAAGAGGGAGTGTTGCAAGCTACACGACCGATGAATGTGGGTTTTGCGCTTCGCGCGGTTTTTAACGTTAATGTCCGCCAAAGCCATTACTGGTCATGAATTTTTCGTACATGTTATGCCCAAATGGCATTAATCAAAAATATGGCGAGCTGTTCTACAAGTGTCTGACACAATGTGATGACGAGAATAGAAAAATAAACTCATACAACTATTTTAATAATGGGAAATATGTATGTAGTTATGAGCAAACTAAAGGATAGAATATCCATCGACAATTAGCATATGATGAAATATATAATCCTCAAATCCGAAACCTATTGGGTTTCGTGGGATTTTGCTTGTAAAACGACAAAAATTCATTTTATTGTACATATTCCTTGCATAACAGAAACGTCGTAAACA
>JAJXBQ010000124.1:0-10012 GCA_021640525.1 Segatella copri | reverse complement strand
ACTTGAATTTGCGAGCTTTTTAGCGATGTTAGAGTTACAGTGAACAGTGAATTCTTCACTTTTTATTAAAGTAGTAAAATCATAGTTTTTTAGATATGAATAAGCAGAGATTTGTAAAGTATTCGTAGCAAGAACCTTACAGTTTCGCTATTTTGTTGCGAAACATCATTCATCCTCTTTCCAATACCTCCCGATGCGCTTTGCACTATGTCGGGACGTAATTTCTGGAAGTCTGTTACAATAATCCCGCCCTTCGCACGTTATTAATATATTAATTTAATTAGGAGAAAAAGAAAATGATAGAATATATTCATGGCGATCTGACAGAGCTGACACCTGCGCTGGCTATTGTTGAGACAGCGGGGGTGGGCTACGGACTCAATATATCGCTCAATACATATACTGCCATTCAGGGCAAACAGGAAGTGAAACTCTATGTTCACGAAGTGCTGGTGGCTGGTGGAAGAGATGACTCTTTCACCCTTTTCGGCTTTGCTACCAAACAGGAACGTGAACTCTACCGCCTCCTCATTACCGTTTCAGGAGTAGGCGGAAATACAGCCCGTATGATTCTCTCTTCACTCTCGCCACGCGAACTCTGCGAAATCATCTCTACTGGTAACGACAAGGTGCTGAAAACCGTGAAGGGTATCGGACTGAAGACAGCACAGCGAATCATCATCGACCTGAAAGATAAAATCGTGAGTCTCGGCTTCGCTGACGAACTGCCAGCCAGCGGAGGCAATGTGGTGATGGTGAACAATGACGTAAAGGATGAGGCGGTAAGCGCCCTTACCATGCTCGGCTTCTCGCCGGCACCATCTGCCAAGGTAGTAGTAGATATCCTCAAGGCACAACCTGATCTCCCGGTAGAACAGGTTGTGAAACTGGCATTGAAGCAAATCAAATAAGTTAGGAGTTTTTTGTCGATGAAACAGAAGCAAAGATTCATATCTTTTCTATTGGCTTGGCTGATGGTGGCAACCTTCGGCTATGCGATAGCTTTGCCTCAACTTCAGGACGATAAAAAGAAAACACATACCAGCACAGCACAGCCCGTGCAGCTCGATGAAGATACCATTCCCGATTCGCTGCTGCATACTCGCTGGCAGATTCAGCGCACCCAACCTTACTCCCTGAGCGACCTCTATCAGAGTCCGCTCGACCTGAAACGTCCTGATAATCTGCAATATCAGGTAGTCTACAACGATACCCTCGACCGCTATATCATCGGCAACCGCATGGGGTCAACCTGGCTTTCGGCTCCTATCATGCTCACTCCGAAAGAGTATCTTGCATGGACCGAACAGCTGCAGCGCAACAGCTACTTCCGCAAGCAGAACGATGAAATCTTCCAGGCAAAAGGCAAGGAGAAGTTCGATTTCTCAGATATGCACTTCGACTTGGGACCTGCCGAGAAAATCTTCGGTCCTGGTGGCATCAGAGTGAAGACTCAGGGTTCTGCCGAACTCAAGTTCGGTATCAACAAGAAAAACATCGACAATCCTTCGCTGCCTATCCGCAACCGAAAGACGACGATGATGGATTTTGATGAGAAAATCAATCTCAACGTCAACGGAAAGGTGGGCGATAAGGTGAACATGAACCTGAATTACAACACCGATGCCACCTTCGATTTCGATGCACAGAACATGAAACTGAAGTACGACGGCAAGGAAGATGAAATCATCAAACTCGTTGAGGCGGGCAACGTCTCCTTCCCTTCCAACTCTTCGCTCATCAAAGGCGCCAGCAGTCTGTTTGGTGTTAGAACCGATATGCAGTTTGGCAAACTCAAGCTGCAGATGGTAGCTTCGCAGAAGAAAAGTGCATCGAAGAGCGTATCTACCAGGGGCGGTGTACAGCTCACTCCTTTTGAGTTGAATGTAGCCGATTATGAGGAGAACCGCCACTTCTTCCTCTCCCAGTATTTCAGAAATCATTATGATGCCTGGATGCAGAAACTTCCTAATCTCACCACGGGCATCACCATCAACCGCGTGGAGGTGTGGGTTACCAACAAAACCGGCAATACCACCAATACCCGAAACATCGTAGCCCTGACCGACCTGGGCGAGAACCAGAAACTGAGCAACCCGATGTGGGCGGCGAGCGGACAGGTGCCTTCTAACCAGGCGAATACTGAGTATGCGGCGATGACAGGGCAGTATGCTGCTGCCCGTGACATTGATCAGGCTGCAACCACTCTCGATGGAGGCGGACTGGTTGGCGGAGCCGATTATGAGAAACTGGAGAGTGCCCGTTTGCTCAATTCTTCAGAGTATACGGTCAATACCGCCTTGGGTTATATCTCATTGAAAACCAGTCTGCAGACCGACCAGGTGCTTGCCGTAGCCTATGAGTATACATCGGGAGGCGTTACCTATCAGGTGGGCGAGTTTGCATCCGATCTCAGCGATACCAAGCAGGCACTCTTCGTGAAATCGCTCAAAAATACCAGTAACAATCCGCGACAGGGCAACTGGGGGTTGATGATGAAGAACGTTTATTATCTGGCTTCTACCGTAGAGAAGGAGAAGTTCCGCCTGGATGTGAAATACCAGAGCGATACCACCGGCGTATATCTCAGTTATATCCCCGAGCAGCAGGTGAAGGAGCAGCCTATCATCCGTGTGCTGGGCGCCGACCGTCTGGATAACAACAACAAGGCACACAGCAATGGATATTTCGATTATGTAGAAGGCTATACCATCTCTAATGGACGCGTGTTCATTCCGAAGGTAGAGCCTTTCGGCAGTTATATGCGTGATTATCTGGTCAAGCGGGGCGTGGCTGCCGACAAGGCAGAAAAGTATGCCTTTACCGAACTTTATGACAGTACGAAGACCGTAGCCAAGCAGATAGCCGAAAAGAACAAGTATCAGATTGTGGGACAGTTCAAGGGCTCTGCAGCCAATGTCATCTCGCTCGATGCCTACAATGTGCCACAGGGCTCGGTGGTCGTTACGGCAGGCGGTATCACCCTGAAAGAGGGCACCGACTATTCGGTAGATTACAGTGCCGGTGAGGTGACCATCCTGAACCAGAGCATCATCGATGCCGGTACGGCTGTCAACGTTTCTCTGGAGAGTAATACCGATTTCGGACAAACCCGAAAAACGATGTTCGGACTGAACTGGGAGTATGATTTTACCAAGAACTTCCAGTTGAGCGGTACTATCCAGCACCTCTCCGAACAGGCGCTTACCACCAAGGTATCCATGGGCTCCGAACCGCTGAAGAACACCCTTTGGGGCATCAATCTCAACTGGCGCAAGGAGAGTCAGTGGCTCACCAATGTGCTTGACAAGATACCATTCCTGCACCTCACCCAGCCATCGCAGATATCCTTTACAGGAGAATTTGCCCAGCTCATTGCCGGTGAGGCAGGTGGCACACAGGACAATGCATCTTATATCGATGACTTCGAGGGTACGAAGACTACCATCGATGTAACGACTCCTACCTCCTGGTTTATATCCAGTGTGCCTTCGCTCAATTTCAAGGACGATTACAGCGATAAGACCGGTCTGAGCAGCGGTTTCCACCGTTCGCGCCTAGCCTGGTATACCATCGATCCGCTGTTCACCCGCCGTGGAAGTTCGCTCACTCCGGGACATATCAAGGGCGACCTCAAGCAGTTGAGTAACCATTATGTCCGCGAGGTCTATACCAAGGAGCTCTTCCCATTGCGCGACCAGAGCAGTTATCAGGGCGCTACCAATACCCTGAATGTACTCAATCTGGCTTACTATCCAAGCGAGCCGGGACCATACAACTTCAATGTAACAGATTTGCAGGCAGACGGAACCCTGCAGAATCCGCAGCGCAACTGGGGCGGAATGATGCGTAAGCTGGATACCAACGATTTCGAGCAGGCAAACATCGAATACATCGAGTTCTGGATGCTCGATCCGTTCATCTACTCCCGTGAGCAGGCTGATGCTGCCGATTACGGTGGCGATTTCTACATCAACCTGGGCGAGGTGAGCGAGGATATCCTGCGTGATGGCAAGAAATTCTATGAGAGTGGCATGCCGGTAGATGGCAGCAAGAGCTACACCTATACCCAGTGGGGTAAGATTCCTACCCAGAGCACCGTGACCTATGCCTTTGCTACCACCAGTGGCAGCAGAGCCTTGCAGGATGTGGGTTTCAACGGACTGACTGATGCCGAGGAGCAGGAATTCTACAAGAGTGCTTATCTCGACCAGATTCAGGGCAAGGTGAACCAGGCGGTATTCGACAGCATCTTTGCCGATCCGGCACGTGATGACTACCACTATTTCCGCGGTTCCGACTGGGATGAGATGCGCGCTCCTATCTTGCAGCGATATAAGTATATCAACAATCCTCAGGGCAACTCGCCTGACAGCGACAGCCGTTCTGAGAGCTATGATACTTCTTATAAGTCAACGCCGGATGTCGAGGATATCAACCAGGATTATACCCTCAACGAATATGAGAAATACTTCCAGTACCGTGTCAGCATCCGTCCGGAAGATCTCGTGGTGGGTAACAATCATATTGTAGATAAGCGTGAATACAGCCAGACCTGGCGTGATAATACCAAGTCTACCGTTACCTGGTATCAGTTCCGCATACCTATCGATGAGTTTGAGAGCCGTCAGGGCAACATCAACGATTTCTCCAGCATCCGCTTCATGCGTATGTTCCTCACCGGTTTCAAGAAACCTATGGTGCTGCGTTTCGGTACCTTCGACCTCGTGATGGGCAAGTGGCGTACTTATGATCAGCCGCTCGGCGCAGCCAGTGGCGGAACCCTCGACGCAAGCAGCGTGAGTCTGGAGGAGAACGGCGAGAAGACACCGGTCAACTATGTCTTGCCTCCGGGTATCAAGCGCGAACAGGATCCTAGTCAGCCTCAGTTGGTTGAGGCGAACGAGCAGGCGTTGAGTCTGGTGGTCAAGAACATGAGCACAGGCGAGGCGAAGGCGGTTTACAAGAATTCTACCCTTGATCTGCGCCAGTACAAGCGCATCCAGATGTTTGCCCATGCCAATGCATTGGAGCAGAATACCACCCGTCTGCAGGATGGTGATCTCTCAGTCTTCATCCGTCTGGGTAGCGATTACAAGAACAATTACTACGAGTATGAAATCCCTCTGAAGCTCACCGAGCCACGCTCCAACTACAACCGCTATGTGCTAGCCGACTGTAAGGCGGTATGGCCTGAGGAGAATATGCTCGATGTGCCGCTAAGTGTCTTTACGGCATTGAAGAAAAACCGCAACAAGGCGAAGGCACAGGGTGTGGCTTCTTATCTCGCTCCTTATTCCATGATGGATGCAGAACATCCGCAGAACAAGATTACCATCGTGGGTAATCCGAGTCTCGGCGAGGTGAAGACCATGATGCTGGGTGTGAGAAACAATTCTGCCGACATCAAGAGCGGTGAGGTATGGATAAACGAACTCCGACTCAAGGAACATAATAATTCGGGTGGTTGGGCTGCCAATGCCAACCTCAACGTACAACTCTCCGATTTGGGTAGCGTGAATGCCACCGGCAGATACATCAGCGAGGGATTCGGCGGTCTGGAAGATGGCGTGGCAAGTCGCACTACCGATAATTACGGTACCTACAGTGTGACCACATCGCTCGAAATGGGTAAGTTCTTCCCTGACAAGGCGAAGGTGAGCATACCTTTATATTATAGTGTTACCAAGGAGAAGACCACTCCTAAGTATAATCCGCTGGATACCGATATGGAGTTGAAGGATGCCCTCGATGCCGCCGGATCCAAGCATGAGCGCGATTCTATCGAGAATATCGCTGCCACCAAGATTACGCAGACCAACTTCTCCATCTCGAATGCCCGGGTGGGTATCGCTACCAAGCGCCATCCGATGCCATACGATCCAGCCAACTTCTCATTCACCTACAGTCATCAGCATCAGTATACTACGGGTGAAACGACGATGTATGAGCGCAAGGACAACTGGCGCGGAGCCTTGGATTATTCGTGGAGCCCGGTTTATAAGGCATGGGAACCATTCAAGGGACTGAAGAACAAGAGTAAGTGGCTCGACATTCTGAAACGTTTCGGACTGAACTGGCTGCCGCAGAACATAGCCTTCAATACCGAGATGACGCGTGACTACTACGAGTTGCAGGAGCGCGATATGGAAACTCTGATGAGTGGATCTGCCGGAGTAGACTCCAAGTTGCCGCTCACCTTCAGTGAGCAGTTCCTCTGGAACCGTGAGTTCTCCATCAACTGGGATCTGACCAAGAACCTGCACATGAACTTCCAGAGTGCTACCCATGCACAGATAGAGGAACCATATACACCGGTCAACAAGGATCTTTATGCCGACCAGTATCATGCCTGGAAGGATTCCGTATGGACCAGCATCCGCCACTGGGGTGCACCGCTCGACTACAGTCAGAATTTCCAGGCATCCTACAAGGTGCCTCTCAATCTGCTGCCTGTCTTCGACTGGGTGAACAGCGATGCCTCTTACAATGCCAACTATTCTTGGGAGCGCGGTACAGAGGATGAGGAGGGCAACTCGTATGGAAACACCATCAATACCCAGCGCGAGCTGACATTGAACGGTAACTTTAACCTGGTGAAACTCTACAACCATGTGCCTTTCCTGAAGAAGGTAAACGATAAGTTTGACCGTACCCAGAGTAGGGCACAGATGCAGCGCAAGAAGCAGGAAAAAAAGAAAAAGAAGCAGGAAGCAAAGGAACAGGCGGCTGATCCGAAGAAGGCGCTGCCTAAGAACAAGCGTGCCTTCGAACGGGAAATCACCCTCCTGCTTGATACCACATTCAAGATACGCCACGGCAAGAATACCAAGCGACTGATTGTGAATGCCAAGACGGAAGACGGCAAAGTGTTCCCGCTTAAATATAAAAAGGTGGATAATAACCAGATCAGAATCATCTCAAAGGTAGATACTGCCATGAAGGTAAAACTCTCCGTACTGGCTAAGGAACCGCTTGATGATAAGAAATGGTATAAGGGATTGCAGTTGGCTAGTCGTCTGGCAATGATGGTGCGCAATGTGAGCATCAACTATCGCAGCAGCTATCAGCTCACCCTGCCGGGCTTCTTGCCTAGTGTGGGTGATGCCTTCGGACAGAAGAAGGTGGGACAGATGGCACCGGGTCTTGACTTCGCCTTCGGTATGGTTGGCGACGATTATATCGAGAAGGCTAGAAATAACGACTGGCTGCTCTGTAACGACAGTATCGCAACACCTGCCACTACCAGTAGAACGGATAATCTTACGTTGCGTGCCACCCTGGAGCCTGTCAAGGATTTCAAGATTGATCTCTCAGCTACACGTACCAAGACCACGCAGAAGAGCATACTGTATATGTATGAAGGAACGCCAACTACCCAGAGTGGAGCCTTCCAGATGACTACCATCTCGCTGGGTTCGGCTTTCGAGGGAATGGGCAATGCCAATTCGGGGTATCGCAGCAAGACCTTCGAGAAGTTTGTCAACTCGCTGGCTGGTTTCAGAGATAGGGTAGAGGCTCAGTATGCAGGTACCGTTTATCCGGCTGGTTCGGCTCTGGCTGGCGGCAAGTTTGATGCTTCTCGTACGCCGGTCAACCAGTATAGCAGCGATGTCATGATTCCTGCCTTCCTCAAGGCTTATACCTCGATGGGTGGCAATTCGCTCTCGGTATTCCCGGCATTGAGCCGGATGTTGCCAAACTGGACTATCCGTTACAGCGGACTGGGACGTCTGCCTTGGTTCAACGAGCACTTTAAGAGTATCAACATCAATCACTCTTACAAGAGCGTCTTTGCGGTAGGCAGCTACAACAGTTACAGCACCTTCCAGGAGTATATGAACGGTCTCGGCTTCGTGAGTGATGCCACTACGGGCAATCCGTCGCCAAGCAGCATGTTCAACATTTCGCAGGTAAGTATTAACGAGTCGTTCTCGCCATTATTGGGTATGGATGTCACATTCAACAATAATATGACGGTGAAGGCTGAATATCGCCAGACCCGTGTGTTGAACCTCAGTATGACGAGTGTGCAGCTGAACGAGGCATTGAGTAAGGACTGGGTAATCGGTATGGGTTACCGCATCAACAACTTCGATGTTTTCGGCTGGGGCGCCAAGGCCTCCCGTTCCAAGTCGAAGGGCGGCAACAAGAATGCAGCCAATAAGAATGCGTCGACCACCAAGACGGTTCAGAATGGTACCAACCATGATCTGAATCTACGTCTTGACTTCAGTTTCCGCAAGCAGGCAGCCATCGTTCGTGATATTGCCTCAATGGTAAGCAGTGCCAGCAGCGGCAACAATGCTCTGAAACTGAGTTTCTCTGCCGATTATACCTTCAGCAAACTCCTTACCATGAGTTTCTATTATGACCGTCAGACCAACACCCCGCTCCTGTCGAGCAGCAGTTATCCTACCACAACGCAGGATTTCGGCCTGAGCATCAAGTTCTCGCTGACGAGATGATGTTTTTATCGCCCAACTGAGGTGCAAAGGTACAATAAAAAAAACATTGCTTTATAAGAATGGGGTCATGTAAATCGGAATCAGGAGTGTTTGCCCATCATTCTGCAGATCTTTGGTGTAAACCAAGTACGGATTTACTATCCTGTTGGAGAATTTTTGACAGAAAGCATCAAGCGAGGCATGCGTTTTGTATCCAGACGACTTGACCTCTATAGGGCACAACTTACTGCCGCGTGACAACAAAAAGTCGATTTCGTAAGAATGCGTGGCATCCTTTGGAAAAGTATAGTAAAAGAGTCTGTTGCCTGAGGCTCTCAGCATTTGGGCAACCAGATTCTCAAATACGTATCCCATGTTGGTGGATAGCTTGTCGCTCAACAGTTTCTGGTAGATGATGTTCTCCGTATAATCCTTGTCCCAGAAAGCCAAAGTTACGAATAGTCCCGTATCGCCTATGTACAGTTTGTACTTGTTGATGTTGGCTGTCAGTGGCATTCCTACATTCGGATCATCCGTGTGGTACGCAATGTTAACAGTCTTGCTGTCTTCTAAGTTGAGTATCAACTCATCTATTTTCTCAGCAGCCATTCTTCCTACAGCAGAAGTAGGCTGATAGCGGAGTTGGTTCCTGCTCAATTGGGCTGGGATAGACATGAATAGTTTGGATATTTTGCCCGATGGGTCTATCTTTCTGAAATCATCAGCATATAGTTGGAGAATCTGTCGCTTTACGGTATCTACTTGCTGTAGATTGTTAGTGTTAAGATAAGCATTGACAGCTTGTGGCATTCCTCCTACCAACATATATAGGCGTAGCTCTCTCATCTTCAATCTGTTGACTCCCTCGCCTAGAGATATTTTCTTATCGAAAACTTGACGCAGCAGAGGCACGCTAGCCGTGTCCCCCATGGCCCATCTGAACTCTTCGTAATCCATCGGAAACATCTCGATACGATGTTCTTCGCTAGGGATGCTAATGTCCTTAGTGCTCTTATGTATGCTGATAAGTGAGCCAGTCTCTATATAGTCATATCTACCGTCTTTTACCAAATACTTGATGGCTTGTCGGGCTTTCGGACATTGTTGTACCTCATCGAAGATGATAACCGACTTTCGCTCATGCAATGTTTTATTGTAAGCATTCTGCAGGAAAAGAAAAATGAAATCCATATTCATAAGATCATCAAAGAGTGCTTTCACTTCCTTGGAAGCCTCATTGAAATCTATCAAAATGTATGATTCGTATTCATTCTTGGCAAATTCTTCTACGATAGTTGACTTTCCAATACGGCGAGCACCCTCTACAAGGAGGGCTGTACTTCCCTTGGAAATTTCCTTCCATTCAGCCATTTGGCTATATATTTTTCTCTTGAATACCCTATTCTCCATATTTTCAATGTTTTATGGGCGCAAAGTTACATAAAAAATATGTTTTACCAAAATCTTTTTAGTAAAAATATGTCGTTTTACCAAAATTTATTTTTGCGATTTATGTCGTTTTACCAAAATCTTTGCTGCAAAAGTGTAGCAGCTCCCCAAAGTGG
>JAJXBQ010000410.1:0-1509 GCA_021640525.1 Segatella copri | reverse complement strand
AGAAGGCTTAACACATATACTCTCAGAGCATTTCGAGAATGTTAAAACCAAGGTTAAAGGTACTGTAGTAATGTTTTCCGCTTCAGGGAAAAAATAGCATCCAGACGCAGCACGTTCTTGCGCACGACGTGCTGCGGCATAATCCCAATGATTACTCTCTGACAGGGTTCACAGGCCACTCAATATCAGGGGCAGTTGATGTATCAACTCGGTTCAGCAACACCCGATACATCTTCCAGGCTTCCAGCAACGAGGTTTCTTCCTCCGTATCCTTTATCCATGATGTGCCGTTCCACTTCTGAAACTCCCCTGCCGGGGATAACCAGGTGACATTTTCCGGTAACGGACCGAGTTCAGAAATAAATAACGCGTCCCCTGATGCCACGTCATAAACCGTTTTACCCCGATGGTCTTCAACGAGATGCCACGATGCCTCATCACTGTTGAAAACAACCACGAAGCCAGCCGGAATATCTGGCGGTGCAATATCGGTACTGTTTGCAGGCAAACCTGTATGAGGTGGAATGGCACAAGAGACTTACAAAAGAATCAGGCAAAACGCCTGATTGATGAGAGCCCCGAACTACTGAAATCTGTCGTCAAGTTTGCGCTGGTAACTGTTCTGAGAAAGTCGAACATCATAAATCTGGAGTGGCAACAGATTGACATGCAGCGACAAGTTGCCAGGGTGAATCCAGAAGATAGCAAATCAAACCGCGCCATTGGTGTGGCGCTGAACGATACCGCCTCTAAAGTGTTGCGTGATCAAACAGGCAAGCATCACAAATGTGTGTGTACATACAAGGCGGCTAAGCGAGCAGATGGAACATCAACGCCTGCGGTCAGGAAGATGCACATTGACAGCAAGACAGCATGGCTATCAGCTTGTCGTCGTGCAGGAGTTGAAAATTTCCGTTTCCATGACCTCAGACATACCTGGGCAAGCAGGTTGATTCCGTCAGGCGTCCCATTATCAGTGCTTCAGGAAATGGGCGGATGGGAGTCCAGAGAAATGGTTCGTAGATATGCTCACCTTGCGCCTAATCATTTGACTGAGCACGCGAGGAAAATAGACGACATTTTTGGTGATAATGTCCCACTCTGGAATTATAGAAGAAATAAAGAAGGCGTAACTGATTGAATTTTAATGGCGCGCCCTGCAGGATTCGAACCTGCGGCCCACGACTTAGAAGGTCGTTGCTCTATCCAACTGAGCTAAGGGCGCATTGATACCACGGTGTGCTGTAATCGCGTGAATTATACGGTCAACCCTTGCTGAGTCAATGGCTTTTGAACCAGTTGCTGAACAAGTGTACGACCGCATCTGATGTAGCTCACTATGGCGGCAAACCAACGACGGTTATCATGATAGGTGTGAATCAGCCAGGTACAGAAGGTTTTACTTTTCAGAAAACGAAAACTGACAGCGCGCCACGCTTCTGACAAAATAGACACATCCCCTTCGACCTACGTAACAGATGGAATCCTCTCTCTGATGGCAGCAAAGAT
>JAJXBQ010000409.1:0-1514 GCA_021640525.1 Segatella copri | reverse complement strand
AATCTTTGCAAAGATAAGAAGAATTGTTTAATTTTGCAACTAAATTAATTATTTTTGAAATTAAAGACGGAAAAAATGGCAATAATTCCAGATAAAACAACGAAATTGTACTATTCTATCAAGGAAGTAGGTGAAATGTTTGGTCTAAACGACTCAACGTTGAGATATTGGGAAAAGGAGTTCCCTTTTCTCAAACCGAAGGTTGCTGGCAACAAAGTGCGCCAGTATACCGATAAGGATATTGAGCAGGTAAGGCTCATCTACAACCTTATCAAGGTGAAGGGATTGAAGATTGCGGCTGCCCGTAAGTATCTGAACCAAAACAGAACGGGTGCCGAGAAATCTTCTGAAGTTCTCGACACCCTTATTTCAGTAAGAGACCAGCTCAAAGAACTCAAAAAACAGCTCGATGGACTGGTGTAGTACTTTGAACTTTGAACTTTATGATTAGTTGAAAGGGTAGGGGATTGTGGTTTACCACGCTTCTTCGCCGAAAACCTTGGCGATAGTAACCTTGCCTGCCTCTTTCTTGCTCAGCTGATGGCTCCAGGCTACTCTGCCCTTGGTGGCGGCACCTGGACCATGGTTCTTGTACTCGCTATATTCTGTCGTTTCTTCGTTCTTAGAGTTGTTCCAGTTGTGCCAACCCTCAGGACGGATGTGGCTGCCCATCTCGCAATTCATGAAGAGAGTCTTGGCGAACGGACGCCAAGGACGACCCAGATATACTTTCTTTACACCATCGGCTGCTGTTAATCTGCACTTGTTGAACACATAGCCGTATTTCTGACCGGCTGGGCTTGATGCGGCTGTAATGTAGCTGTCGGCCTTGCTGTGAATCTCACAATTCTCAAACCATGCCAGGCTAGGACCGAAGATGAAATCGGTGGTACCCTCGATGTAGCAGTCGTAGAAGGCGATGCGAGAGCCTGCTCTGCCTGTATATACGGTGTCCTGATTTCCCAAGAGTCGGCAGTTCTGTACCAGAATATGGTCGCCTTCGATGTGGAGAGCCACTGCCTGTCCCAGTTTGGCGGCATTGTTCTCGATAGTGATATTCTTCAGCGTGATATAGTTGCCCTGCACCTTGAGGGTGTAAGTGCGGAAGGTGCCCATCTTCTTGCCTTTGGCTGCTGCCTCGGAGTCAAGACCGCCGATAGGCATCAGGATGTTGGCGTGGTCATCCCAGGTGATGATAGTCTGGTCACGGTCTTCACCGCAGATGGTGATGTTGGTGAGCCAGGTTGGGATGATGAGCTTCTCCTTGTAAACTCCCTTCTTTACATAGATTACCTTGGTGTAGTCCATGAAGGCGCGGCACACTTCGATGGCCTCGTCGATGGTGCGGAATTCGCCGGTACCATCACGGGATACTACAATCGTGTCGGGGTTGTCATACTTGTTGGCTGCTGCCAGAGGCAACAGGGTCAACATCATTAAAAAGGATAAGAATAATTTTTTCATATTGTTTTTAAGCTTGTTGTTTTGAATCTGTTTTTATAAGATGTTGAAAT
>JAJXBQ010000001.1:0-41573 GCA_021640525.1 Segatella copri | reverse complement strand
GCCTTATATAATAAGGTGTAGTATTAAATGAAATAACCTAATTAGTCGATTTCCTCATCGGCCTCGTAACCTCCCATCTCACGAATAGCATTCTTCAGCATCGTATACTGCTGGTAGAGATGGTTTACAGGCTCTTCACCCTTAGTATAATCGTGCATAGGTGCCTTAAGGAAGAAACTCAAGAAACGCTGGATTCCGAAACGGCCTGCACGAGCAGCAAGATCGCTCAACAATGTAAGGTCGAGCAGCAATGGAGCAGCAAGGATTGAATCACGGCAGAGGAAGTTAATCTTAATCTGCATTGGGTAACCCATCCAGCCGAAGATATCGATATTATCCCAACCCTCCTTGTTATCGTTGCGAGGTGGATAATAGTTGATACGTACCTTGTGATAGTACTGAGTATCTTCATCGTTACCATGACCATAGAGATCTGGCTGAGCTTCTGGTTTCAGGATTGTCTCAAGAGTAGAGAGTTTACTTACCTCCTTGGTATGGAAGTTTGCTGGCTCATCGAGAACGAGACCATCACGGTTGCCGAGAATATTGGTAGAGAACCAGCCATTCAAGCCGAGACAACGGGTACCGATGATAGGAGCGAAACCACTCTTGACAAGAGTCTGGCCTGTCTTGAAGTCCTTACCGGCAATAGGCATCTTGGTCTTCTCTGCGAGTTCCCACATTGCAGGAATATCAACAGTTGTATTAGGAGCGCCCATGATGAAAGGAGCACCCTCTGTCAAAGCAGCATAAGCGTAGCACATGGATGGAGCTACATGCTGGCGGTCGTCAGCCTTCATTGCAGCCTCAAGTGCTGCCAATGTACCATGAATCTCCATATCTACAGGAACATAGATTTCGGTAGATGCTGCCCAGATAACAACGATACGGGCACAACCGTTCTTCTCCTTGAAGTCGCGGATATCCTGACGAAGAGCCTCTACCATCTCCCAGCGAGTCTTGCAATCTTTCACATTATCGCCATCAAGACGCTTTGCATAGTTCTTGTCGAAAGCAGCCTTCATTGGTACTACCTTCTCCAACTCCTCGCGTACAGGATTGATATCTTTCTCCTTCAATACCTCAGCATACATAGCTGCCTGATAAGCATTCTGCGGATAAACATCCCAAGTACCGAATACGATATCATTAAGGTCTGCAAGTGGAACGATGTCCTTATAGTGCAAATATTTCTTGTCTGCACCCTTGCCGACACGAATCTTGTCGTACTGAGTCATTGAACCTACTGGCTTTGCAAGTCCCTTACGAGTCATGAAAACACCGGTCATGAAGGTAGTAGCTACTGCGCCACAACCAACAACCAAGATTCCCAGCTTACCTTCTGCTGGTTTAACATTCATTTTTTCCATCTTCTAAAGGTTTATTTTATATTAAGTTGATTATAATCTAAGAATTGTGTCTGCAAAGATAACAAAAACTAATTGAACCGATGCGGTTTCCGTAGACTTTTTTTCAATAATTTACAATAATTAGCTTAAAATGGATAAAAAGGCTATTCTGCATCAAAAGCCAAGTGTAGAATATTTGTATGAAAGAAGGCAATATATGCATATTTATTCCGCATTTATGCATAACAAAAGACAAAATAATGTTATTTTATGCATTTTTCTTTCATTTTATTTGGTTATTTACAAAATATATTGTAATTTTGCAGCCGTTAAACGAATAAAAATACAGCATATGAAGGCAAAGAATAGCAGATTGGAAACTTTGAAGATGCTTATATCAAGTCAGGAGTTAAGTTCGCAAGACCAACTTTTGGAGGCTCTTCACAAAGAAGGCTTTAAGATTACACAAGCCACATTGAGCCGTGACTTAAAACTGCTCAAGGTGGCAAAGGCAGCATCTTCGAGTGGAAAATATGCGTATGTCCTGCCCAACGATACATTATATAAGAGAGTATCAAACCATATTCCAGTGAGCAAGATGATGGTGAATACCGGATTCCAGTCTATCAACTTCTCCGGGAACATGGTCGTGATCAAGACCCGTCCGGGATATGCAAGCAGCATTGCCTATAATATAGATAATAGCGATATTCCCCAAATTCTGGGAACCATTGCAGGTGACGACACCATTTTTCTGGTTAAGAAGAAAGGTACAACAGAAGAGGAAATCATCAATGCACTAGCAGAGGTTATTCCAGACGTTCACCATAAATATGTATAAGGTGTTTACATTTTTATGCAAAATATACACTTTATTAATATAAAGAAAGAATATTAAAACAAAAACATTTTAAGATAGAAGAGAAAAAATGGAAGAAGCAGAAGTTAAAGTAATGGTGGCTGACGAAAGTCACATCAAGTACATCGACACCATTCTGACTACAATTGCAGAAGCTGCAAAGAAGCGTGGTTCTGGTATCGCCAAGCGTTCACCAGAGTATGTTGCCACCAAGATGCGCGAAGCCAAGGCGGTCATCGCTCTCCAGGGCGAAAAGTTCGCAGGTTTCAGCTACATCGAAACATGGGGCAACAAGCACTATGTTACCACATCAGGTTTGATCGTTCACCCAGACTTCCGTGGTATGGGACTGGCTAAGCGTATCAAGAACCTGACCTTTACGCTTGCCCGACAGCGATGGCCTCATGCCAAGATTTTCTCTTTGACATCCGGTTCGGCTGTCATGAAGATGAACACCCAGTTGGGTTATCTTCCTGTTACCTTCGCCGACCTGACCGATGATGAGTCATTCTGGCGTGGTTGCGAGGGTTGCATCAACGTGGATGTCCTCCATCGTACCAACCGCAAATACTGCATCTGCACCGCCATGCTCTTCGACCCAGAGGAGCATCTGCCTATCAAGCTTCCTCAGGAAGTGATTGAGAGAATCCGCAAGATTGACGGTCCATCTGCAGAAATTTAAATCCTTATATATAATTTAAGGTGTTGGCAAGAATGCCATCTAAACATTATTCACCACATATTAAACATAAAATAAAATGGCAAATAAAAAAGTAGTAGTCGCTTTCAGCGGCGGTCTCGATACATCATACACAGTAATGAAGTTGACCCAGGATGGCTGGGATGTTTATGCAGCATGCGCTAACACAGGTGGTTTCTCTGCCGAGCAGTTGAAGACCAACGAGGAAAATGCATATAAGTTGGGCGCCAAGGCATACGTCACTCTCGACGTTACCCACGAGTATTACGAGAAATCATTGAAATACATGATTTTCGGTAATGTGCTCCGCAACAACTGCTACCCTATCTCTGTATCTTCTGAGCGTATCTTCCAGGCTATCGCCATCGCACGTTACGCCAAGGAGATTGGTGCAGATGCTATCGCTCACGGAAGTACAGGTGCCGGCAACGACCAGATTCGTTTCGACATGACCTTCCTGGTGATGGCTCCTGGTGTAGAGATTATCACCTTGACACGTGACAAGGCGCTTTCTCGTAAGGAGGAGGTTGACTACCTGAACGAGCACGGCTTCTATGCAGACTTCACCAAGTTGAAGTATTCATATAACGTAGGTATCTGGGGAACCAGCATCTGTGGTGGTGAGATTCTCGACCCAACCCAAGGTCTCCCAGAGGAGGCTTACCTGAAGCACGTTACTGCCAAGGAAGAAGAGGCCGAACTGAAGATTACCTTCGAGAAGGGTGAGATTGTGGCTGTCAACGGCGAGAAGTTTGATGATAAGATTGCAGCCATCCAGAAGATTGAGGAGATTGGTGCATCTTACGCTATCGGTCGCGACTGCAACGTGGGTGACACCATCATCGGTATCAAGGGTCGTGTAGGTTTCGAGGCTGCAGCTCCTAAGCTCATCATCGAGGCTCACCGTCTGTTGGAGAAGAGCACATTGAGCAAGTGGCAGCAGTATTGGAAGGATCAGGTAGGCAACTGGTACGGAATGTTCCTCCACGAGAGCCAGTACCTGGAGCCAGTGATGCCGGATATCGAGGCAATGCTGACTTCTTCTCAGCGCAACGTAAACGGTACAGCTATCCTGAAACTCCGTCCATTTAGCTTCCAGACTGTTGGTGTCGATTCACCAGACGATTTGACCAAGTCTAAGCTCGGTGAGTATGGTGAGATGCAGCACGGTTGGACAGCCGAGGATGCAAAGGGCTTCATCAAGGTAAGCTCTACCCCACTCCGTGTTTATTATGGTATGCACCCAGACGAACAAAGATAAGTTAAGTGAAGAACGAAGAGTGAAGAGTGAAGAATTCAAATGCTTTTGTGATGGGATTTAAAAATATTAACGAATATAATAGGGAGAATTCTCCTTTACATACGAAGAGTTATCTCTTTGCAGTGAGAATTGTAAAAATGGTTAAACATATCAATTCTTGCAAAAAGGAGTTTACCATTACAAATCAAATTCTTCGCTCAGGAACTGCCATAGGAGCTTTAGTTAGAGAAGCTGAGTTTGCTCAAAGTCCACAAGACTTTGCCAACAAACTTTCCATAGCTCTAAAAGAAGGAAACGAAACTTACTATTGGCTGAACCTTCTTCATGACACAGACTACATTGACCAAAATGCATTCGAAAGTATGCTCAATGACTGTAATGAATTGATTGCACTCCTCGTTTCATCCATAAAGACGACAAAACAAAGAAACAACAAATAATCAGAAGGACAAGAGAATTCTTCACTCTTCGTTCTTCACTCTTCACTTAAATTATGGTAAAAGTAGGTATTTTAGGAGCAGCTGGTTATACAGGAGGTGAGTTGATTCGCCTCCTTATCAACCATCCTGAGGCAGAGATTGTATTTGCCAACAGCGAGAGTAACGCCGGCAACCTAGTGGCTGAGGTTCACGAGGGATTGTATGGCGAGACCGACTTGAAGTTTACCGCCGAGATGCCTTTCGATCAGGTGGATGTTATCTTCTTCTGCTTCGGTCATGGCAAGAGCGAGGCGTTCCTGAAGGAGCACAATGTTCCGGAGAACGTGAAGATTATCGACCTGGCACAGGACTTTCGTCTTGCCCCAGAGACAGTGGTTGCTACCCAGCAGCCAACCCCAGCCGCTCACGATTTTGTATATGGTCTTCCAGAAATAAATGAATCAAAAATAGCCGTAGCTCAGCACGTGGCAAACCCAGGTTGTTTTGCAACCTGCATTCAACTTGGTTTGTTGCCTGCTGCTAAGATGGGCCTCATCAACAGCGATGTATCTGTCAACGCCATTACCGGTAGCACCGGTGCTGGTCAGAAGCCAGGCGCCACTACCCATTTCTCATGGCGCAACAACAACATGAGCATCTACAAGGCATTCAACCATCAGCACGTGCCAGAGATTCGTCAGAGTCTGAAGCAGACACAGGGTTATCTCGATGCAGCCATCGACTTCATCCCTTACCGTGGCGACTTCGCCCGTGGCATCTTCGCTACAGAAGTGGTAAAGACCGATAAGCCAATCGAGGAAATCGTGGCAGGTTACAAGGAGTTCTACAAGGATGCCAAGTTCACCCACTATGTGGATAAGGCAATCGACTTGAAGCAGGTTGTGAATACCAACAAGTGCCTGGTTCATGTGGATAAGTATGGCGATAAGCTACTGATTACTTCCTGCATCGACAATCTTCTGAAGGGTGCCGTAGGTCAGGCTGTTCAGAACATGAACATCATGTTTGGTCTCGACCAGACAGCAGGTTTGAAACTCAAGCCATCAGCATTTTAGATAAAAGAATTCGGAAGAACGGATGAAAAATCATTCGTTCTTCTATCATAAAAAATAGTTTGTAATAAGATAACTCTATGAGTTGTCTTTCTTAAAACATAGATTTAACATGAAGCTTTACGACGTATATCCTCTTTTCGATATTAATATTGTAAAAGGTAAGGGCTGCAAGGTATGGGACGACAAGGGTCAGGAATATCTCGACCTTTATGGCGGTCATGCCGTTATCAGCATCGGTCATTGCCATCCTCACTATGTAGAGATGCTCACCAACCAGTTGAACAACCTGGGTTTCTATTCCAACTCTGTCATCAACAAGTTGCAGGTGAAACTCGCTGAGCGTCTGGGCAAGATAAGCGGTTATGAAGATTATCAGTTCTTCCTCATCAACTCGGGTGCCGAAGCAAACGAGAATGCCTTGAAGCTGGCTTCCTTCACCAACGGCAGAACCCGCGTGCTCTCTTTAGAAAAGGCTTTCCACGGCAGAACATCCCTTGCCGTAGAGGTAACAAATAATCCTAAGATCATCGCTCCTATCAATGATAATGGTCACGTAACCTATCTTCCTATCAACGATTTGGAGGCTTGGGAGAAGGAACTTGCCAAGGGCGATGTATGTGCTTGTATCATCGAGGCCATCCAGGGCGTAGGTGGTTGCAACATGGTAACTCCTGAGTTTGCTCAGGGATTGCAGGCAGCCTGCAAGAAATACGGCACCATCCTGATTTGCGATGAAATCCAGTGCGGTTATGGCAGAAGCGGTAAGTTCTTCGCTCACCAGTGGTTGGGCATCAAGCCTGATCTCATCACCGTAGCCAAGGGTATCGGCAATGGTTTCCCTATGGGTGGCGTGTTGATTTCTCCAGAGTTTACTCCTGTATATGGTCAGCTGGGTACTACTTTCGGTGGCAACCACCTGGCATGTACAGCAGCTCTCGCCGTTCTTGATGTATTCGAGAAGGAGAACCTGGTACAGAATGCGCATGAGGTTGGTGAATATCTCATCGCCCAGCTGAAGGAGTTGCAGAAGCGTAACAGCCACATCACAGAGGTTCGTGGCCGTGGCTTGATGGTAGGCGCCGTACTCGATATTCCTCACAAGGAAGTTCGCAGCAAGCTCATCCACGAGCAGCACTGCTTCACCGGTTGCGCCGGCACCAACATCCTCCGTATCCTCCCTCCATTGGTATTGACCAAGGAAAATGTGGATGACTTCATCGGAAGACTGGAAACTGTATTGAAGGAAGTATAAACCCATTGAGATAAGGATATAAAGAAAACTCAACCCATAAAAGAAATAGGAAACACTCCTATCGTGAGCAGCAAGCCCTTTGCGGTTTGCTGCTTTTTTGTTCCCCTTATAGGAAAACATCTTAAATGTCTCTACTTTCGAATAAAAGTAATAAAAGATATTTATAGTCGATTCAGCTCTGCATTACCGGCACCAGTTCCCTTGTACTTGCTGCGTGTGGTATTGAACTTATAGCGAAGGGTGAGTTGCAGGTCTCTCGTACCCCGCTTAGATACTTGCAAGAGTTCCATCTTCTGGTTATAGAGCAGGTCGGCATCCCAACATTTATAAAGCAGGTCGTTGCCTTTTATTTCCAAGGTAAGGGCATCCTTTAGGAATGACTTACTGATGCTGACATCCAGTACATGCTGCTCTTTGGCAAGATATACATTCATCGTGTTACCCTTGCTCTGATAGCGATAATCCACGTTAAGGGTGATGCCGCATGACAAGGAGAAGGCATTGTTGAAGTTGCCCATGAAAATAGGACGATTCAAGCGATAAGATGCCACATCAGTATGGAGGGTGAGCCAGGGCTTCTGCATGCCCAAGTTGATTTGCGGCGCCCAAATGCCTATCTTTGGAGCGGCACTAATGAAGGCAGTCATGCTCTTGAGACTCTTCACGTTCTTACGACTTATCATGGTAATAGCTTCGTTCCCAGGTATTTGCTCCGCCCAATAGATGATGGCATTGCGAGAGTCCTTGTAATTGACCATAAACTGGATGAACTTCCATACACCCGATAATTCCACTCTGTGATTGGTTTCGTTGTCGAGATAAGGATTACCTGTTTGGCGAGTAAATCGATTCATATAAGATACATTATTGCTCAGTTGACTGTATGAAGGACGAGAGGTCTTTACCGAATAGCTCAACTGTGCCATTACCTTACCTATCTTCGCACCATAGCTGATGGTAGGAAAGAGGTTGCGGAAGGAGCGACTCTGCTCGGGCTGATAGATGCCTGCATCATAATACTTGAATCTTACATACTCGTATCGCAATCCCGCCGTGATGTTTCCTATCGGGGTGAGACGCGCGTATTGGATAAATGGACTTGCCGTCTGCTCCTCCAACTTGCTATAAGAGTTGGCGAGGAGGTCGGTGCGATTCACTTCGTAGTCATCGTTGCGACGGGTATGGATATACTCAGCTCCATAGGAGAGATTACCTCCTAAGAGAGGAGAGGTAATTACGAGTTTGGTGGCTACCATCTTATTGCTCACACGATTCTTGGAGTTGACGTTACGAGAATCGTGCTCCTGGCTCTGTTCATCGCTATAGGCATAAGCCCTGTTTGTACTGAAATAGAGGTCGGTATTCAGATCAATAGTGGTCTTGCCCAATGTGCCGTTGTAGTAGGCATTCAATTGATGGCTAGGATTGTCCTTGTCAACCGTCAGACCATCGGTTTTGATATAGTCGTAAAATTTACCGTCGGCAGTCACCTGACTATCGAAAAAATCTTTTGAGCGAGAATAGCCTGGCGAGGTCAAGGTGTATCTCGCACCAATGGAATGATTGGCATTGAAATCATAGCTAAAACCACTGATAAGACGGTGCGATTCTATGCGACCTGTTACTTCGTTGTTGTTATGCTGTTGCCAAAGCGTATCGACATGTACAGTCTGATCGTAGGTGGCCTTTTGCATCCATGTTGCATCAGAGAACTTATAAGTGGCAAAGAGATTCAGTCCATTATGACGATAGTTCATGTTAACCTGTTGGATGGTATTGTCGTGCTTATTGTACCAATACACAGAGCGAGTATCAAAGCCGAAGCCTTCGCCTTTCTTCTTGATGGTCTTGATTTTGATTACCGCATTTACCGAAGCATCGTAGGTAGCTCCAGGATTCTGGATGACTTCCACACTCTTGATGTCGGAAGATTTGATGTTATCCAACTCACTGATGTCTTGCATCTTCCTGCCGTTGATATATATAATAGGTGTACCCTTGCCGACCACCTCATATCCATCTTTCTTCTTCACGATGCTCGGCACATGCTTCAATACATCTTCAGCCGTACCTATCTTGCTAAGCACGGTTCCTGCCACATTGGTCAGCAGTCCTTCGTGGGTCTTCTTATATTGAGGAAGATGAGCTTTCACCACCACTTCGCCAAGTTCTTTGGAGAACTTATCAAATAGGGTCGTGTCGGAAATCTGTTCGCCGTTGATGTTCTGTGCCATCATCTGTGTTATGGTAATGCCACAGAAGGATGCTACTAACGCAAGTCTTTTCATTGTCTTATTATTCTTTATGTTGTTACTATTCTTATTTGTTGCAAAATAGCAAGGCAACGGCTATGCCAAAAACATAAATAATTGATTATCAGAATATATAGAAACAAAGTCCATAAAACGACCTGTCTAAATACTTGACACTGCTGTCTAGTTATTAGACAGAAAAGCCATCAAAAAGGTTGCGATGCGACATCACCTCCTTCATATACTCATGGTATCATTATTGTATTCTTGCTGCAAAAGACTGAAAAACAATGAAATGGCAAAATCTATCACATTTTTATGAGGGACTTTTTAGAAGATTAACACACTTTTATGAGGGACTTTTCGAGTTATCCATACACTTTTATGAGGGACTTTCTACTTTTTCGTCTTTTGCTGTATCTTTTTGTATTTCAATTGGCTCTATTTCCAACTGATCAAAAATTATTTTATCTGAATTGCAAATTTCATTCTTGAATTTAGAGATATTTTTATTAGAAGCATTATTCAAATATACGACAATTCTATTTTGAATAGGTCTGATACCAACAGCAACCCCCCCAATTTCGTCTCGCAATGCAGCTTTCTTGGCAAAAGATACTTTCAATTTAGCGTTTAATTCTTTTAATTCTTGAAGAGAATAAGTACAAGATACAAATGTCACATTTGAATCCGTGCCTAGTCTTTTCTTTATATCTTCTATTCCTTTTGGACTTCCATTTTTGACCATGACAATAAGTTTATTTGCCTTGACATATGAGCCTCCAAAATATTCTGGTGTTATTATGTCATCAGATGTTGTGTTGTTTTTCCTTACTGCAACATTTGCATAAGAATCATATAACTTTTCATTAAGTTGTTCTATGTTGCTTGCATAAGAAGGACTACACTTATTACTATTCTCTGCACAAGAAGAGATAAATCCTAAAAGGATTAAAGAGAAGATTGTAAAGTATAAATTCTTACTATTCATAGTTGATAAAATTTAATAATACTACAGCATGGGTTAGTTCCACCCATCGAGTCGGACTCATCGTAAAAACATTTGAGCCCGCTTCTTTCAAAAGGGGGTCGAATTCGCCCCCTTAAAATTAGGGTTGTTCAACTGCTCCAAAAGTCCCAAGTACTCTAAGGTATTTTTGGTACGCAACCAATTCTTTACCACATCTTTGGGCTCAATGGGATTCTTCTGCCTTGCTATATCGGTAATGCAGATGTAATCAACACCATCCTTGGTTAGCGTCTTTATCGTTTGGTTTCTTACAATAATCTTTGCCATAAGATATTTGTTTTTGCATTCATTTTTAGTTTTTTGCGTTGTCGGTTTCCCGATTGCGAATGCGAATATACGAAAAAAATCGCTAAAATGGGAAGAAAAGAATAAAAAACAGATGAAATTCCGAAATAAAACTTGTTTTTCTCGTATTTTATGGGTTAAATACGTATTTTATAAAACGAATCCATTGGTTCACAAAAAACACGCTACATCCAGCCATACTTTTTAAATATTTTGCTTATCTTTGCACCAAACTTATCAGTATGGAAGAATATCTCATCATATCAAATGCCAACTTCTTGCTCAGAGTGGCTTCCGAACAGATAGCATACGTCTGTTCGGAAGGAAGCTATTGCAATCTCCGACTCACCAACGGCGATGAATACACCTTCTCGTTCAACCTTGTGGCCTTTGAGAAGAAAATAGTAGAGCAACTTGCCCAAACGGCACACTTCTTCGCTCGTGTTGGCAGAAACTACATTATTAATAGTCAGCACATTTTCAGCATCAACCTCAACACTTCAGAACTAGTGTTGTACAACGAGCGGTTTAGCGAGAAATTCACCCTGCACGTCAGCAAGGAACCACTCAAACAATTAAAAGCACTTTTAGACAACTCCATAAAATCGTAAAAGGTATGAAAGAAAAAAACAATCAGGAAGAAACTTATTTCCTGGGCAAAGCACAGGAAACAAGATACACAAAATCTCATATATATAAAAAGGTATTTGGGATTGCCGCTTGCGTAATAGCAATAATAGGTATAACCATCGTCCTTATGTTCAAACCGCAAAGCGTATCACAACCTCATGTATTAAAGACAATAGCTGTTTTACCGGAAGGTGGTCAGATGCCAATCTTCAACGGCAATGGCGACATCAACGATTTCTTGAGATGGGTGATGACAAACATCCAATATCCTAAAGGATTGGAAGACAAGCCTGCGCGAGTCGTCATCAACTTCACCGTTCAAAAGGATGGAACATTGGGATTGTTTAAAGTTCTCGAAGCTCCCAAAGAAAAAGCCTACGAGCAGACTGTGATTGAACTTCTCAAGAAAAGTCCCCATTGGAAGCCTGCCCGACTCTCCGATGGCGAGGAAGTAAACATGGAGTTTACCTTGCCTGTCGTTTTCACTCCCGAAGTAAGAAAGAAATAATCAGCAAAAACAATGAAACAGTTTAGATTGATCCTTATATTGTGCCTATGTATGGCAATGAATGCCAAGGCCAACGAGACAACAGCTAATCTACTTCAACAAGGAGATAGCTGTTTGAGTAGATATGATGTGTTTCATGCAACCCAATACTATCAAATGTATCTGGAAGCAAATCCTTCTCACCTGGAAGCACGCAGGAAACTGGCTTCCTGCTATCGGAAAGTAGGCAACTACACCGCCTGCATTTCTTGCCTTGACAAGATTCCATCAGATAGCATCAAACACGAAGACATGCGAATGTACTATTATGCGTATCTCAATCAGAACAACAATGACAAGGTTTCTCTTTGGGGCGAGCGCATAGCCTCTTCATTTCCATACGACAGCGAGATTATTGCTTCGCTTGCCTCTCATTACAATGGAGCAAACCAACCTGGCAGAGCCGAGGAAGTGGCAAAGAATTACATCTACAAATGTGATTCCACGAACTTGTATATCAACAAGGAATATGCTTATTCCCTATTCATGCAATTCAAATACGATGAGGCTATACCCTTGTATGAGAAACTGATAGTGCAAGGCTTTGACAATTTTGAATCCAACTTCATCCTTGGTCTCTGTTATGAGGACCAGCCGGACAATGAGAAGGCACTGAAGCATTACCAGAAAGCCGTTCAATTCAAGAGCGACAATGCCACTTGTCTTTTCCACTTGGCTTTGGTAGAGAAAGCCTTCAACATGGATTCGCTATCCATGGCTCATTTCAATCAGTCGCTAGAAGTCTCCCTACCCAAAGGCAGAGCATTGCGAACCTATAAATGGTTAGCCGACTTACATTTTCAACACAACCGATATGCAGACGCTGCACGTGACTTTGAGTTATGCACCCTATACGATGAGGAAGATAATCCTCTCAACTATTACAATGCCGCCCAAATGTTCATCGCTTCCAAGAACAAACTGAAAGCGAAACTGTATCTCCAGATGTTCTTAGCAAATGCAAACAGACTGGAAGATAAAAAAGAGGCAGCACAACTCATATCTAAAGCCAAAGAGCAACTCAAGCAATAACCATCAAACTCACATAAATACATGAAAATAATTTTCATCTTAGGTTCAGCATTATTGCTGAGCCAGCCCCTTTGCGCTCAAAACGAAGAGGCAAAAGACACGCTTACCGCCCAGATGATGATGCAAAACCTGCCAGAGGTTTTCGTCAAGGCGACACGTCCTATCGTCAAGGCAGAAAGAGGACAGTTGGTTTACAACATGCCACTGCTCATAGAGAAAATGCCGGCAGACAACGCTTATGATGCCCTTACCCGAATACCAGGAATAAACGAACTAAACGGCAACATTAATTATGCAGGAAAGGAACTGACTCTCATCATCAACGGCAAACCAACCACGCTCAATTACGCACAACTGGCAGAGCGATTAAAAGCCATGCCCGCATCACAATTAGCCAAAGCCGAAGTGATGCTGACAGCGCCAGCACGCTTACATGTTCGTGGAATGGTCATCAACCTGATTACCAAAGACTATGTAGGAAAGAACCTGCTTTCAGGACAAATACAAAGCATCTGGAGCCAAAGCAAATACGGAGAAGGGGAAGGCAAAGCCAACCTGCTGTTCCAAAAAGGAAAATTCGGACTGGATGCCATGTATTCATTTACAGATGGAACATCATACGGTGAGACTACTACCAATGCCAATCATCCGCTTCAAGGGAAACGAGTAGCGTATCATGACAAGACCTCACAGAAGACCCCTGGATTGACTCACAACTATCGCTTGGGACTGAGTTATGCATTTGCTGATAACCACCAGCTATCCCTGGCATATACAGGAAAATGGGACAGTAGTCATCCTCATCATGAAACGATGGGAACAGGCACCTCCCAGCAACAGGGCAATGAACATACCTACCTGCACAATGTAGATGCCAACTACAACCTGCCCTTTGGACTACAAATAGGAATATCCTATCTCAACTACCAAAATCCCAGCCAGCAATATTTGGAAGGAATGATGCTTGACGAAGAACGTATTCTATACACAAACAGCAAGCAGGTAATAGACAAATGGCTTTTCACCGCCGATCAATCCCACTCATTGAAGAAGGGTTGGGAACTGTCGTATGGTATGAAATTCCAAAACAGCAACAACAGAAGCTACCAAGCCACGACCAACAAGGATGGAGCAGACATTCCAGATGCAACCAGCCAGGTGAATATCGAAGAAAGAATCCTGAGTTTCTATGGCGGCATAAGCAAACAGCTAAACGAGCGAATCAGCTTGGAAGCCTCTGTCGAAGCAGAGCAGTACCATTCTCCACAATGGAACAAATGGCATATTTATCCCACACTTAATGCATCGTGGAAAGCCAATCCTGGCAACATACTCAACTTATCCTTCAGTTCCAGCTCACAGTTTCCTAGCTATTGGTCAACTATGAGCAGCATTTACTATGCCTCTACCTATATGGAGATATGGGGAAATCCTCATCTCAAACCTTACTCTACATACGAAACCAACTTGATGTGGACGATCAAAAGTCGCCATACATTGATGGTATTTGCAGAGTTCCAACCCAACTATTCAGTACAGTTGCCTTATCAGACTACCGACCACCTGGCAGTCATCATGAAGGAGACCAATTTCGACTATAACCATACTATGGGCATTAGAGCATCGACGACTTTCGGAATAGGCAATTGGATGAACGGAAGTGTTTCGGCAACAGGAATCTACAGACATGACAAGAGTAACGATTTCTTTGACTTGCCCTTCAATCGCAAACATATCTCTGCCATTCTTGCCGGAAATCTATCCGTCCAGCTTAGCCGAAGCCATCACATCCATTTCATACTAAACCCATTCTATCAGTCGAAAGCCATTCAAGGACTCTATGACATCAAATCAGTCTTTCTCCTGAATGCTATGTTGAGATGGGCTTCCGATAATGATAAATGGAGCATTGTGGTTAAAGGCAGCAACATCTTCAACGAGGGATTCTCTACAAAATCAGTACAAGGCAATCAAGACTATCACATGAACATCAAGCAAGATTGGGCATCAGCCTCCATCTCCATCATCTATAAGATAGGCAAGTACAAGGAGAAGAGAACCAAGGACGTGGATACTTCCAGAATGGGAGTAAACTAGCGAATTTCTTAAAAAATCGTCAGTAAACAAGCGTACTTTCTTAAAAAATCGTCTATAAACACGCTATTTTCAGATAAAAGTAGTATCTTTGCACCGTAATTGCATTTTAACTATAAGACGACAATGAAAATAACAATTATCGGAGCAGGTGCTATGGGCGGTGCCATGGCTGAAGGACTCTTGCAGAGCGAGAAGTTCACTCCATCAGATATTACGGTATCTGACCATAACCAACCAGTATTGGATCACTTCGCAAGCGAAGGAGCCAGTGTAACCCTCGACAACCAGTTGGCTTGCCACGGCGCAGACATCATTTGCGTAGTAGTAAAACCTTGGTGCGTGGAGAAGACATTGAAGGGAATCAAGGATGCACTCAACTACAAGAGTCAGAAACTCGTAGTGGTAGCAGCCGGTGTGCCATCAGCCAACATCAAGGAGTGGCTGGACAAGGATGGTATCACCCCAACCTTCTTCCTCGTGATGCCAAACATCGCCATCGCCTACAAGCAGTCGATGACCTTCATCACTCCTGTAGATGCATCTGCTACAGAAATCCAGCAGATTACAGAAATCTTCGATGAATTGGGCGAAAGCCTCATCATGGAAGAACGTCTCTTCCCAGCAGCTACCGCTATGTCGTGTGCCATCGCTTACGCCATGCGCTATGTAAGAGCCAATGTAGAAGGCGGCATAGAGATGGGCTTCAAGGCAAAGGATGCCCAGAAGATTGTCTTGCAGACCATCAAGGGTGCCGTAGAACTGCTTCAGGAAACTGGCGAACACCCAGAGGCTGCCATTGATAAAGTAACAACTCCTGGCGGCTGCACCATCAAGGGCCTCAACACCATGGAACAAGGCGGCTTTACCAGCGCAGTAATCAATGGTTTATTGGCAGGAAAAAAATAAGAAAATGATACAATGAATGCTGCACAGATTACTTTATTTGTGCAGCATTTTCGTTTTTATAAGCACAAAGAGTTATAAAAACGTAAGTTTTTTGAGCCGTTTTAAATATTTTTCGTATCTTTGCGCTTACATTTCGAAATTGCCCATCAGCAACTGTTCGATGTATTATCAAAGCAAACAATAAAAAGAATATTTTATGGACGAAGCAATCAAACAAATCGGTGAAAGGCTGAAAGGTCTCCGCGAGGTTCTCAATATTCCTGCCGAGGAAATTGCAGAACTGTGCGAAATCAGTCTTGATCATTACCTCAAGATAGAATCCGGTGAGGCGGATCCTTCTGTTTATCGCCTGTCAAAAATCTCTAAGCGATACGGCATCGACCTTGACGTATTGCTCTTCGGCGAGGAACCTCGCATGAAGGGATACTACGTTACCCGCAAGGGACAGGGACCGGAGATAGACCGCAACAACCAGTATAAATACCAGAGCCTTGCCGTAGGATTCAAGGATAGAAAGGTGAATCCGTTCATGGTACAGGTGGATCCGTTGCCAGGCGACAAGAAGCCAAACAAGAACGGACACGACGGACAGGAATATGATTATGTGATTGAGGGACAGCTCGAAGTAACCATCGAAGAAAAAGTGATGGTGCTGAACCCAGGCGACAGCATCTACTTCGACAGTAGAAAGTCGCATTGCTTCCGCTCACTCAACAATGAGCCAGCCAAGTTCCTTTGTATAATTATCTAGAAGAGTAACTATGATCGAGAGATTTCTAAAACAGACAAAATTCACTTCAGAGCAAGACTTCAAGGAGCATCTGGAGTTTATCATACCAGAAGATTTCAACTTTGCCTACGACGTGATGGATGAATGGGCAAAGATCAAACCAGACCACGTGGCGCTGCTTTGGGCAAGTGAACGTGGCGAAGAAATCCGTTTTACATACAAGGACCTGAAGGAGCAGAGCGACAAGGCTGCTGCTTACTTCCAGAGTCTCGGCATCGGTCACGATGATAAGGTGATGCTGATTCTGAAGCGTCACTATCAGTGGTGGCTTGCCATGCTCGGTCTCCACAAGTTGGGTGCCGTAGCCATCCCAGCTACCCACATGCTTACCAAGCACGACATCGTTTACCGCAACAATGCAGCAAGCGTGAAGGCTATCATCTGCTGCGGCGATGATTACGTGGTAGAGCAGGTTAATCAGGCAATGCCAGAGAGTCCGACTGTCAAGACATTGATTAGTATCGGTCCGGATATCCCTGAAGGTTTCCACGACTGGATGAAGGAATGGAACGAATGCGCTCCTTTCGTTCGTCCAGAACATGTAAACTCTAATGAAGATACCCTGCTGATGTACTTCACATCGGGAACCACAGGTGAGCCAAAGATGGTGGCACATGATCACCTCTATGCGCTCGGTCATCTGACCACGGGTGTATATTGGCACAATCTCCATGAGAACTCCATCCATCTTACCGTAGCCGATACCGGTTGGGGCAAAGCTGTATGGGGCAAGCTCTACGGACAATGGTTTGCCGGAGCCACCGTCTTCGTCTTCGATCACGAGAAGTTTACGGCGGATAAGATCATGCGCCAGATTGAGAAGTACCACATCACCTCTTTCTGTGCCCCTCCTACTATCTACCGCTTCATGATTCAGGAAGATTTCTCTAAGTATGACCTCAGCAGTCTTGAATACTGCACCACTGCGGGCGAGGCTATGAACCCATCCGTGGCAGAGACCTTCCAGAAACTTACTGGTGTTCAGATTTACGAGGGCTTCGGACAGACTGAGACCACGATGACACTCGGAACCTTCCCTTGGATCAAACCAAAGCCAGGAAGCATGGGCAAGCCAAACCCACAATATGATGTTCACATCCTTCGCCCAGACATGACGGAATGCGAAGATGGTGAAAAGGGCGAGATTTGCATCCGCATCGGCGACGACAAGCCTATCGGCCTCTTCAAATATTACTATCGTGATGAAAAGCAGACCAAATCGGTTTGGCATGATGGTTACTATCACACGGGCGATATGGCTTGGCGTGATGAGGAAGGCTACTTCTGGTTTGAGGGAAGAATCGATGACGTGATCAAGAGTTCTGGTTACCGTATCGGTCCTTTCGAGGTAGAGAATGCCCTGATGACTCACCCTGCCGTAGTAGAGTGCGCCATCACCGGTGTGCCAGACCCAATCCGCGGTATGGTAGTCAAGGCTACCGTCGTACTGAAGGACGAATACAAGAGTATGGCGGGCCCTGACCTCATCAAGAAGTTGCAGGATCATGTAAAGCATGAGACTGCCCCTTATAAATATCCTCGCATCATCGAATTCGTAGATGAACTGCCAAAGACCATCTCGGGCAAGATTCGAAGAGTAGAGATTCGAGAAAAAGACAATAAAAAGAAATAATGATTGAAGGGGCAAGGAATTTGAAACAACAGATTCCTTGCTCCAACTAAATATCGGCATAAAATGGGAAAAAGAATCGTAGTAAAGGTGGGCAGCAACGTGCTGACCCGAGAAGACGGAAAACTGGATGTAACGAGAATGTCGGCGATTGTTGATCAGATTGTCTGGCTCAGAAAGCACGACTATGAGGTGATTCTGGTTTCTTCTGGTGCCGTGGCTGCCGGAAGAGCCGAACTGCATGTTGACCATCATCTGGACAGCGTGGAGCAGCGCCAGCTGTTCTCTGCCATCGGACAGGTGAAACTCGTAGGTCTCTATTACAACCTTTTCCGTGAATATAAGATAAAGATTGGTCAGGTATTGACCATGAAGGAGAATTTCGGTGCCGAAGAGCAGTACAAGAACCAGGAGGCCTGCATGCAGGTGATGCTGGAAAACAACGTGCTCCCTATCGTCAACGAGAACGATACCGTGTGCATCACCGAGCTGATGTTTACGGATAACGATGAGTTGTCTGGCTTGATTGCCAAGATGATGAATGCCGACACCTTGATTCTATTAAGTAATGTGGATGGCATCTACAATGGTGACCCAAGCGAGCCTACCACCCGCATCATCCCATCGGTTTATTACGACCGCGACATCAGTGAATACATCCTTGCCAGCAAGAGCAGCCACGGCAGAGGCGGAATGACTTCGAAAGTAAAGACCGCTCACGACGTAGCCAATGCCGGCATCAAGGTAATCATTGCCAACGGCAATACGCCAAACATCCTCATCAATCTGAAGGAGCATCCGATGGAGACCCTTCATACTGAGTTTGTGGCAAGACCGCTAAACAAGTAAAATCATTAGGGATAAGAAATACAGAAACCTAAAAAAGCAGCAAGCCTATTATAGACTTTGCTGCTTTTCGTTTTTATTATGAATAGTTGATACGTTATTCTAATACCAATACGTGGCTGGTTCCATCGGTCTGGCTGAATACATTCAAACCGACTTTCATCAGATAGTCACCGCTGTACTGCTTGCCATTGCACTCCAAATCAGACTCCTTGCCAGGCATCAGATTAGTCTCCTTTACGGTATAAACCTTATCGGCATCCAATCCCTGCATCTTCACATTCATCACAGGCTCCTTGTAGCGTGGATGCAAGTCGTAAGCAAAGAGAACGGCACGCTGCTTGTCCTTACTTACATAGTTAATGGCACAGTGGTTGCCTTCGTATGGAGAAACCAGGCGATACTGGTCGCCCTCGAGAATCATCGGCTTCATGTTATCGTAGTTCTTTACAGCATTCTGCACAAACTTGTAGTCATCACCAGAAAGCGACTTGAGGTCGATATCAAAGCCCAACTTACATGAACTGCAAACATCGGTGCGGAACTTCACACTGGTATTCTTGTTCCAGTTAGTTACATGCGAACCCATGGTCTTGGCAGGGAAGAACTTCGACAAGCTCCACTGGATATAGATGCGCTCGTATGGATCCGTATCGTCCGAACACCAGAACTCAGTGAAATACTTAAGCATCTCGTAATCCATTCTGCCACCACCACCAGAGCAGAGCATCATCGGCAACTTAGGATACTTGTTATGAATACGGGTAAGCACCTTGTAGATACCACGAACATGGTCTATATAGAAATTACCCTGATTTCCCTTATGATATGGAGAATAGATATTGGTAATCACACTGTTGCAGTCCCACTTGAAGTAAGCCACATCCGGATTCTCCGTCATGATACGATCCACGATGCCGAACACATAATCCTGTACCTTAGGATTGCTGATATCAAGTACCAGCTGGTTGCGGTAATAATAGGTATCACGCTTTGGCTGCATAATCACCCAGTCGGGATGCTTCTCAAAGAGTTCACTCTTAGGATTCACCATCTCTGGCTCAATCCAAATACCAAACTTCACACCAGCCTTCTTGGCATCTCTTACCAATCCAGGTATTCCATCAGGCAGCTTGCTCTTGGTAGCCTCCCAGTCGCCGAGACCTGCATGGTCGTCCTTACGAGGATACTTGTTGGCAAACCAACCATCATCAAGCAAAAACATATCTACCCCCAGGTCCTTGGCATCCTTCATCAACTCAGCAAGACTCTGCTGGTTGAAGTCGAAGCCGGTATTCTCCCAGTTGTTCAAGAGCGTAAGGCGATCTTCCATACCCATGTTTACCTGATACTGGCGAGCCCAATTGTGCAAATTACGGGAAGCCTCACCAATACCATTATCACTCATGGCAAAGATAAACTCAGGGGTAGTGAACGTCTCACCAGCCTTCAGCTTATAATTAGAGGCGTATGGATTGATGGCAGGAATAACACGAAGGGCTCCCACATTATCTACCTCGAAGGTAAAGCGGAAGTTGCCAGGCCATCCGATGGTTCCAAGCATCACCTTGCCCTCATTCTCCTTGGCAGGCTCATCGAATCCCAGTTCAAAGAACGGCTCCTCCTGCATGGCTGCACGGGTACCCAACTTGGTATCAACAATCTTCTTACCAGCAGTCAACTGACAAGTCTCAGGCTGTCCTTCCTTAGCCCAGTCGCTATGATAATTGGTAACGAAATACTTGTTTGCCTTAAAATAAAGCATTGTAGAGCTATATCTCCAAAGTGTAACCGGAGCTTTCTCCTTATGAGAGATTTCGCTCCATGCCTTGATAACGTTCTCCTTAGGATAAGCAGCATAGTGGAGCTTCACGGTCAGCGGATACACCTTGTCCTTAAGAGTGATGATGGTCTCAACACCTCCACTGATAGCCTTTTCTTCAGAAGACTGGTAATACAAATAGGTGGTCATATTACCATCTGCATGGGTCACTGCCACTGCCGGCTCGAAGAAATCTTCAGCACCAGAGGTTGCATAAACCTCATGACCTCGCTGGCAGACGGCACCATCAGAAGCAGCATATACATCCCACTTCAGATGATTGTAATCTGAAGGATTCTTCAACTTGTCACCCAGATACACTTGGTAGAGGCGACCCTTAGGAGAAACTTGCATCACGAGGTCGGTCTTGTTTGTTGACACTCTGATGGTCTTTTGAGCAGATGCCATGATAGATGTCATACACATCGCTGCGATAATCATAAATACCTTTTTCATCGTTCTTTGGTTTTTATGTGATTGCTATATTATATAAACGTTATGAAACTTTCGTTATTATCTTAGAATTTGATTCCTGCGGAGAATTCTACGGTGAATGGGCGAAGATAGTTGCCGCTCATATACTTACCTGCATATTTGCCGGCTTCTTCCTTGGTAATCAACTCCGAACCGTTTATGGTACCTTTGGCACCCTTCTCGTTGAGGATGTTGATAACGCTCACACCGAGACTCAGTTTCTTGTTCACGTTCCAGTTGATACCGCCGAAAGTCTCCCAGTGACCATTGAAATAGAGTGCCTCCTGGAGGTTGGCGTAGGTCTTGCCGAAGTAACGGAAGCTCAACCAAGCGTTCAAGTTCTTGGTGATGTCATACTTAGGGTCCAACTCAATGAGTACCTGTGGAATCTCCTTCACTATCATGTTGTTAGCATTTACACCCATAGTCTGGCCGTCGTTGAACGTTACGCTTGCATTGTAGTTCTTATATACTGGCTTCTGATAGGTGAAGAGCGCGTGCATGTGGAAGTTCTTGAATGGATTGATCTCGGCAGAGGTGGTCCAACCCAAGGTCTGGATGTTGTAGATGAGCAACACGGTCTTGCCTTCTGATGTACCAGGCTTGGTGAGGTTCTGCTGGTCGATGTTGTTCGACTTCGAGATGTAAGTAATCATGGAAGACAAGTCTATCCAATCGTTCTTGTAGAAGATTCCACCACGAATCAACGGGATTGTAACTCGCTTGTACTGTTCTTCGGTAGGACCTGTTCCTGCATACTCGCTGATGCGTGGGAAGCGGGTGGCAATGGTTCCGTCGGCTGTCAGACCAAACTGGTTGGTGAGGTTGTATGTCAACTGCAGGGTAGCCGCATAGTTCAGCTTATCCTTGGTCACCTTGGCTGGTTCGATGTTATGTGCTGTGGCTACGATAGAACCATCCTCCGCTGTAGAATAGGTATTGTAATTACCGATATGGAATCCCTTGAAGCGTGAGGTTGAAATCTGGTCTGCCGACATGCGATAGTATTCCAGTCGTCCGCCATAGAAGACTTTGAACTTAGGGGTTACCTTCCATTCGTCGGTAAAATAAACAGCCAACTTGTTCTCCGAACCCTTGGTGTATTCAGGACTCAGCTCGTTATATCCGAAGGTCTCTGAGCGACGTGCGGTCTGTGTAGGGTCAAGAGGGTTTACGTACATTTGGCTCAATGTGCGAGGATAAGGCTCCACGGTACCTGCCCACTGGTAAGATGATGAATAGTAGTCGAGGTGATAATACCACTCGTTCAGACCAATCATCAACTTGTGGTTGTTCAACTGCTTGCTGATTTCAGTCGTCATGAGAGCATTGCTCACCTTTCCTACATGCAACCAAGTGCGTCGTCCCTCGATGAGTCCGCTATAAGCTGAGCCGTCGGAGAGTTGATAGCCATCAGCCTCGCTCACCTCCGAGATAGAGCTGCCACCGTAATCCACGTAGTTGGCGCGAGGAGCATTCATGTATTTAGCGTTGAATTTCCACAACCATCCGTTGTCAAACTGGTACTGGCTGATGAGGGCAATCTCGTTGGCGTGATTCTCACTGCCATCGCTCATATTCCATGTCTCCATCTTTCCTGACTTTGTATTCAAGTATTGGAAAGAACCTTGACGCTGCACGTATGAGTCCATACCTGGATCAAAGCCATCAATCTTCTTGATACTGCCGTCGCCAGAATAGATAAATGGGGCTGCATTGGCAAAATTGCCGGGATTCTTGCTGTTGGAATACTTATATAATAAGGAGATACGTCCCTTTCCATCATTCAAGATACGAGTGATGCCGAAATGATAAAGTTGAGTACGGTCGGCATAATCAGTAAAGCGAAGCTTGAAACTACCTGGATCGAAATTCTGATACATACTGGCTGTATAAAGCCAATTGTCACCGATGCCACCAGACAGATTGAGATCTACATTCTGCATACCAAAATGGTTTGCCTTATAGTTGAGTTTGCCCTTGAACTCTTTCTGTCCCAACTCGCTGAAAGAAGAAACTGCGTATGCAATATTACCTGTAGCAATGGCAGACTCAGATGGAGTCATCAAATCGGTACCTTTCAGTGAGGCATCGCTTCGCCAATGGGCAGAGAGTTTGTGTACGGAAGAAGAGTAAACGGCAGGCAGACCGTTCTCATATACGGTTACATCCTCGCTTGGCAATCCTATCTGGATTTCACGAGGCTTGTTGGCATCAGATGCGTTGAGCATCACATTTCGCTCTTCCTTTTTCTCCTTGTTTTCAGAATCGTCAGAAGGAAGTGCATACACTTGGCTTGCAGCTGACATCGCTACCAAAGCCATAGAAAATGTACGGATTCTTAAGTTCATAATCTTACAGTTGTTTATTCTTGATTTGACATGATTTCACTTGCCACCGAATGCGATTCGATTGCGGTTGCAAAGTTAAGGAGATTTTTCAGACATAGGCATCGTGTGTAGGTTACGAGTAGATAAATGGTAGGTTTATCAAATTCATAACCTATTAATAATCAAGCCATCAAAGATATTAATACTTTTTAATAGAGTAGATGATAAAAAGAGGAATAAAAGTAGTATCTTTGCAGAAAAATACAATTATAAGGCACTCTAATAGCCTATCTGATAGTAACAATAACAATTAAAAGAATAGTTATGAAAGTAGTATTGTGGTTCTTTATGATGCTTATGCCATTGCTGGCAAGTGCTTCTTCCGTAAACGAGGAACAGCTGTTCCATCGTTTAGACAGTTACATCGCTCAGCGAAGCAAGTTTACCCAAAGAAAAGAAGCGAAACTGCTAAGACTCAAAAAGCAACTACACATGACTTCCGACAAACGCAGCCAGCTTAGTCTCTATAACCAAATCTACAGGGAGTATTATACCTACCGTTACGACTCTGCCATGACATACGCCAAGAAGGGCTACCAGCTGGCAGTACAACTTCAGGATGATTATTTCGTCAACCTGAATAAAATCAATCGCGCGGCAGTGCTGTCAACTGGCGGTTTCTACAGCCAGGCAGAAGACTTAATGCTCGCAATGGATGTGGAGAAAATGTCACCTAAGTTATTGCAATACTATTATTACACCTTGACTTGGGTATATAACTATTGGGAAACTTTTTGCAACAAGTCGGAATTTCAAGAAGGATTGTTAGCCAAGAAACGTTTTTATTTAGGCAAGACTCTTGAGCATATCGGCAACAAGGAATCCGCTCTTTATTACTATCTTTCAGGAGAGTTTGAATTTCTAAAGCAGCGTACAAGCAAAAAGATGCTTCAGTTCTACATAAAGGCGCTTTCAGCCAGTCCCCTGAACAGTCGTGTACATGCCTCTTCGGCATATTGCATTGCCCGCTATTATTATGATATCGACCAAAAGGATTTATATGAGAAGTATATTGTAGAAGCTGCCATCTCAGACCAGATATGTCCCCTGAAGGAGAATCTTGCCCTTCAGGAACTTTCCACCTATCTATATAATAAGGATGTCTCCTATGCAAAGAGGGCTTCCAAATACATCTATTGCTCCATGGAGGATGCACAATTCTACAACAACCGTCTCCGCATGGTTGAGATTTCACGCATACTTCCCCTTATCACAGAAACGAACCATCAGGCAGAAGTACGCAAGAACCGCATCGTAACAGCATCCCTCGTCATCGTGAGTGTCCTGTCGCTAGGATTCCTTGCCATGGCTTTCTTTGCGTTCAAGATGAACAAGCGTTTGGCGAAGAGTCGTAGGGAGGTGAAGAGCCAGAATACGCTCTTGGAGGAATTGAACCAGAAACTGCTCAATACCAATAAGCGAAGAGAGACCTATATGCATTTATTCCTGGACATCAGTGCCGTCTATATCAAGAAGTTGGATGATTATCGCAAATTGGTAAGTCGCAAAATCAAGGCAAAACAAACTGCCGATCTTCTGACTGCCATCAGCAGCTACAAGCTGGCAGAAGAAGAGGCTGCCAACTTCTATATTCGCTTCGACAAGGCATTCATTGACTTGTATCCGAATTTCGTAGAAGAGTTCAACCAACTGCTGCTGCCGGAAAAGCAGATTGTACTCCCTGCCCCTAACAGTCTCACCAAGGAACTGCGTATCTATGCACTGATGCGACTAGGAATTACGGATGGTCAGGAACTGGCCACCCTCCTGTTCTATTCTACGCAAACCATCTATAATTACAAGACAGCCATCAGAAAGCGAGCCAAAGACCTCACCACTTTTGATGCAGCCATCAACCGACTATGCAATGTGATAGGCTAATAAATGGCAGAAAATTGAGTATGTTCCTCAACTTTCTGCCATTTTCTTTTGCTCATTCAAGAAATAGTTGTACCTTTGCCATTACATAAAAGTTGTAACACTAAAGATGTAATGGCGTATGAAACTAAGTAACAAGAAATTAGCAAATCCTTTCATCTACCAAGGTTATGAAAGTCCCGAGTATTTCTGCGACAGAGAGGCTGAAACAAAGACTTTGATATCGCACCTGAAGAATGGAAGGAACGTTACCCTCATTTCTCCTCGAAGAATAGGAAAAACAGGGCTTATAAAGAATACATTCTATCATCTGGATAAAGAAGAGAAGGATACAGCATGCCTATACCTTGACATATTCGCCACCAAGAACTTGCACGACTTTGTGGAACAATTTGGCATAATGGTTATCAATGACATCGTCCGCAAGAACTCCTCATTCATAGAGAAAACCATCGCCTTCTTCAGTGCCTTGCGCCCTGTACTCAGCATGGATCCATTAACTGGTGAACCTAGCGTATCTATCACAATAGAGCCATCCCAAGAGGACATCACTATCCGCAGCATCTTCAACTATCTCAATGAGAGTGGAAAAGAGGTATATATCGCCATCGATGAGTTTCAACAGATTGCAGAATATCCAGAGAAAGGCACAGAGGCATTGCTACGTTCTTATATCCAGTTTGCCCAACATGTGCATTTCATCTTCTCCGGCAGCAAGCATCATCTGATGGCTGAGATATTCGGCTCGCCGAAACATCCATTTTACCAAAGCACTGAGATGATGGGACTGAAGCCATTGGATTGCAGCATTTATTATGACTTCTGCCAAAACTTCTTCAAGCAGAAAGACGGTAATCTATCGAAGGATGTATTCGAGCGAATCTACCACCAGTTTAATGGCCATACCTGGTATATCCAATGCATCATGAATCGTCTATATGAAACGGAGCTTACCATTCTCAATATCGAACAGGTGAATGCAGCCTTACTCTCCATCTTACAAGGCAGGGAACCTCAATTCGAAAACCTGGTTCAGTTCTTCACAGAGAACCAGTTCTCGCTTCTGAAGGCTATTGCCAAGAATAGCATTGTTGCCCAGCCAACATCAGGCAAGTTCATCAAGGAGCATAAGCTGAGTGGAGCCAGCAGCGTAAAGGCAGCCCTCAAGGTCCTGGAAGACAAGGAATTGGTATATAGAACCAATGAAGGCTACATCATCTACGACAGATTCATGGATCTGTGGTTAAAGAGAATATAAACAATAAAATGTGCTTTAAACGTGCGGAATGTGCTTAAAAAAGATAGATTCCGCACGTTTAAAGCACATTTTCTTAGATATTGCACCAGCCACAGTCGTAGAATTCCACACTAGAAGAATTCTACTTATAAATTCTGTGAGGTCCATCTGCTGATTGTAATTCCATAATCACATCATCAACAATATATAAATCACTCATTAGATAGAGCAAAGAACGTTCATCATGGAGCAGTTCGTTGGTCTTACTCATTTGAAAAATATCAAACGCTCTTTCTGGAGAAATATCCAATCGCTTTGCCAACAAAGTGCATATTCTGCCTATCTTAATCCAAAGCTGTGAATCTCTTAACATGACTTTACCTCCTTTCTAGCTAAATCGTTCAACGGCTCCGCAGATATGAAATGTAAACTATCATCAAGTATATTTTGAGAGATAATACATATTTGATTATTCGGTTGATGCTCTGACAATCGTTTCAAAGCATATTCCATAGAAATATCTCCATTTAAATAATCTTCTATCGTTGTAATGACTCGGTCATCGGCAATACCACCTTCAACGTAATCATATTCTCTCCAGGGCATCTCTCCAGCTCTACTTTTTACTATAAATTTGAGCCATTCATTATCGTAAGCCGTGAATATTTTACAACGAGCATTTTGCTTAATGTAATTTTCGTCTAGTTCATAAATATTTAGCCATTGAGGCAAACCCAAGTTCACAACTCTTTTAGCCCAACTGATAGCCTGATTACGAATGTCTGTAACATAAAATCCCTTACCGAAATCGAGATTATCTCGTCCGATATGACAAAGTGGATATTCCACTATTCGAGTTGCACCATGAAAAACCGTACGCATAGTTATTAATTATTTGCTGTTTCCAGACGATGAAGGGCAGTTTGCAAAGCTGCTACAACATAATCTTTACTCTGTGTATGAAGGGCATCAAGCCTTGTGGTAAGACCATGTATCAGTCCAACCTTTTTCATCCGCAAGTACATTTCTTGCCTACTGCATCCTTCTGCCTTTGCAGCAAGATCGACGCACATCGTTGCAAAAGCCAATGCCTGTTGAGTTTCTGCTGTACCCATAATATTTATGTTTTATATTAAACGATGATGCAAAGATACTACTTTCTTTTGGAAATACAATTATTATCTGCAACTTTTTAAACGAAAAAACGTTTTTTTGGGCTTCCTGATTTTACTGGGGTTAGACAGACCTTCTTTGTTTCAAGAGATAGAAAAGTATTGCCTCCTAAGCACAGCCGTCTGTTTATAGTTTCTTAAGTAAGAAAATATAGCTTCTCGAAGATTGTCACTAGGCTCAGCAGCTCTGCTGACTATAGAGGAAACACCTGTTAATCGCACGACAACAATTCTCTTGTTATACAACATCATCAACAATGTATAAGATAGAGTAAGAAACGTTCATCATAGAACTATCCTTTGACATTTAAAGATAAGCAAGAGGGCTGTGCAGACAAGTTTAAAAAGAACAGAAGCAAGGCAAAAAGAAAACTTTTCCTTTAAAAATTCTGGGTTTTATTTTGCTATTTCAAGAATTATCCTTATCTTTGCAGTTGGAATCGAATCACACTATTGTGAGGACTTCCATATTTTTGATGGTTAAATTAGCGTTTGCTATTCGGTCATGCAAATTGGAACGTAGGAAATTTCAAAAAGAGCATTAGAAACGACAGATAGTGAACGTCCGCTATATCGTGGGCGTTACTTGTTGTTCTAATCAGCTTTTCCTACGGCTGCAATTTGGACAAGTTTCGTCCACGTGTTTGTATCCGTAGGTTATGTAGAACGATGGCTTCGCAATCTATCCAGTTAACTAATTTAATAACATTAAAAGCTTAGCTATCGGCATAACGGGCAAAATTCATGAAAAAGTTACATTTTTCTCTGTTGGCGATATTTTTCGCCTTGTTTGCAATGGTGTCTTTCACTGCTTGTTCTTCGGATGACGATGACACACCTTCCACAGAAGATGTCCAGACTAACATCATTGGAATGTGGCAACCTACACATGTAAAAGGCTATGACTGGGATGAAAACGACCAGCCGGCTAAAGTAGATCAGGACATAGACATTGATGATGCTATCTCTTTCGAATTCAAGCAAGGTGGCACTTTCAATGAGTATATTTGGACAGGAAGCAAATGGAAGATAGAGTGTTCCGGAGAAGCCTATACTATCTCAGGCAACAAATTAACTACATACGAAGAAGATGGTATCAACGTTTTAGATGTATATACCATACAGAGTATTAGTTCGACAACTATGGTTTTAAAATACAATCTGGATGGCAATGCTTCATATCCTAGCACAATCACATTCAAGAAGATTAAGTAATTTTAAAAAATGCATCATAATTGGCAGAAAGTTGAGAAATATACTTTCTGCCATTTTCTTTTGCACATTCAAGAAATAGTTGTACCTTTGCCTTTACTATAAAGTACCATCATGAAAGAACCCGGAAAGAAATATAACGATGAAGACAACATGCTCGTCAACGACTTGCGCTCCATCGTCAGCAAGGCTCGCAGCAAAGCATTTGCTGCCGTCAATTATTCTCTGGTGGAAAGAAACTGGAGAATAGGACAACGTATTGTGGAACAGGAACAGAACGGAGCATCACGTGCTGAATACGGAAAGCATGTAATAGAGGTAGCTTCGGCCGCTCTTACTGAGGAATTCGGGAAGGGATTCTCTGAGACAAGCATAAGAACATTCAGAAAATTCTTCCTGATTTTCAACAACTTAGAAATTCAGCAGACACTGTCTGATGAATTATCTTCGCACTTTCAAAAAGGGCAGACACCGCCTGCCCAATTCGAGTTACGGTTTCTTCCTTGGTCTCATTACGAGCGTCATATACGAGTAGAAGACAAGGAGGCACCATTACAAAAAGGTCAGGCATAGTCTGCCCTTTTTTATCTCATTTTCGCATAACTATCCATTTATCTATAAAATCATCACTTTTTCTTGCATAAAGTTTGCAATTTCCGATATTTATGCTTACCTTTGCCGTTGTTAAGAGGAAACTCATAACACATTACCAAATATCTTATCATCAAATAAGAAAGGAAATAGCAAATGGAACTGAAAGAGACTTTCCAAAAAGTGAAGGCAGCCAGCAAGACACTGGGCTTGCTCAGCGACGAACAACGTAATGAAATCCTGCAGGCGGTGGCTGACGCTATCATCGCTGAGACTCCAGCGCTCTTGAAAGCAAATGCGGAGGACTTGGCGAAGATGGACAAGGCTAACCCACTCTACGACCGATTGCAACTCACCGAGCAGCGACTCCAAGATATAGCTTCGGATATGAGACACGTAAGTACCCTGCCTTCACCACTCGGAAGAGTTCTCAAAGACAAAACACTCGAAAATGGTTTGCACCTGCAGCGAGTAGCCGTTCCATTCGGAGTCATCGGCATGATTTACGAGGCCCGTCCTAATGTTACCTACGATGTTTTTTCACTCTGTTTCAAGAGCGGAAATGCTTGCGTACTGAAAGGTGGAAAGGATGCAAACGCCTCAAACTCAGCAGGTGTCGAACTTATCCACAGGGTGTTGATAAAGTATGGCGTGGATCCAAACGTATGTACGCTCCTCCCTGCTACCCATGAGGCTACCGGCGAAATGCTGAATGCCGTGGGCTATATCGACCTCTGTATTCCTCGTGGCGGAAAGAAGCTCATCAACTTCGTGCGTGATACTGCCAAAGTACCGGTTATAGAGACCGGAGCCGGCGTGGTACACTGCTACTTCGATAAGGATGGCGACCTGGAGATGGGCAAACGCATCATCACCAATGCCAAATGCCGAAGAGTAAGTGTATGCAATGCGCTCGACTGTCTGCTGATTCACGAAAGCAGATTAAGCGACCTCCCTGCTCTCTGCGAGGGGCTCGCCGAGAAACAGACCAAGATTCATGCAGATGCCAAGGCTTACGAAGCCTTAAAGGGACACTATCCTGATACCTTATTATTATATAAGGCAGAGGAAAGCGAAGCGAAGATGAAGGAGGCAGGTTTGCTGACTGCGGATTGCAAATCCGCAGACTCAACAGAGGCTGATGCCAACGTGAAGAGCATCTGGAACACCGAATGGCTCAGCATGCAGATGGGTATCAAGACCGTCACTTCGGAAGATGAAGCGCTCGACCATATCGCTACCTACGGAAGCGGACACAGCGAGAGCATCGTTTCCAACAACGAAGCTGCCCAGAAGAAATTCCAGGCATTGGTAGATGCAGCCTGCGTTTATGTAAACGCTCCTACCAGCTTTACCGATGGTGCACAGTTTGGATTGGGCGCAGAGATTGGCATCAGTACCCAGAAGCTCGGAGCCCGCGGACCAATGGCGCTAGAAGAGATTACCACCTACAAGTGGTTGATTACAGGAAATGGACAGACGAGGAAGTGAAGAACGAAAAGTGAAGAGTGAAGAATTCAATAGCTTTATATTAGAAATAATAAACAAAAAAACGAAATAACAATGAAGACATTCTTTAATGTTGAAGACCTTGGCGACTTGAAAGCAGCGCTCGCCGAGGCACAGGAAGTAAAAGCAAACCGTTTCGGTTATCAGGAGTTAGGCAAGAACAAAACCTTGCTGATGATATTCTTCAATAACAGTCTCCGCACCCGACTGAGTACACAGAAGGCTGCGATGAACCTGGGCATGAATGTGATCGTGCTCGACGTGAACGCAGGTGCCTGGAAACTGGAGACAGAGCGTGGCGTTATCATGGATGGCGACAAGAGCGAGCACCTGTTGGAGGCTATCCCAGTGATGGGTAGCTTCTGCGACCTTATCGGTGTACGTAGCTTCGCAGGTTTGAAAGACCGTGACTACGATTATGCCGAGACCATCGTGAACCAGTTCGTAAAGTACAGCGGTCGCCCAGTCTTCGCTATGGAGACAGCTACCGTTCACCCACTCCAGGCATTCGCCGACCTCATCACCATCGAGGAGCACAAGAAGGTGGCTCGTCCAAAGGTAGTCCTGACCTGGGCTCCTCATTGCCGTGCCTTGCCTCAGGCTGTGCCAAACTCATTCGCTCAGTGGATGAACGCAGCCGATGTTGATTTCGTGGTTACTCACCCAGAGGGCTACGAGCTGGATCCTAAGTTCGTAGGCAATGCCAAAGTGGAGTACAACCAGAAAAAGGCTCTGGAAGGTACAGACTTCGTTTATGCCAAGAACTGGAGCTGTCCGGGTGTGAAAGACCCAGCACAGTATGGCGAAATCCTGAGCAAGGATATGAGCTGGACCATCGACGAGGAGCACATGAGCTGGACCAACGATGGTTGCTTCATGCACTGTCTGCCAGTACGCCGTGGACTGATTGTTACCGATGATGTCATCGAGAGCAAGAACAGTCTGGTGATTCCAGAGGCAGCCAACCGTGAGATTTCAGCCGAGGTTGTCATCAAGCGTATGCTCGAATCACTCTAAAACAGGAAATAAGAAAAAGATAGGGGGAAGTAAAGGAAAGCAAGCCTTTATTTCCCTCTTTTCCGTTCTATCCAGCCTGTTCCTATCCCCATATCTCGGTATTTTTATCTTTTCATCCTGTCTATATTCTTATATCTCAGATATTATCCGTACCTTTGCTGGCGAAAAAAGAAAAACAAGATGGACAAGTACATAATACTTTCACCAGAAGCTAAGGGTTCATTCAATGATCGCCTTAACTTTCTGTATCTAAGACTAGGTAACTTTCTCGATACAGAGAAACTGGAAAATCGTACCTTGCAATATTGTAAGGTATTCCTCAGCGACTCCCAGAACCAGATAAAAGAGTTAGAAGAATCTCTCCTTTATCAGGAATTTCTGAAAGGCGCAAACCTCACTATCGTGGAACAGCCTCCACTGAATGGCAGCAAGGTGAGCCTGCTGATCAAGACTACGGATGAAACTACACCTATCTTATTCCACAGTCTTCGCCTTACAGAAGAGGAAGCAAAGGGAAAGGATTCGTACGAGCAGACCCATTTTCTCTTCAATAAATATCTGAAGACTATCGAAGGTACGGATATGACCATGGAACGCAACCTGGTTCGCACCTGGATATACGTCACCAACATCGATGTAAACTATCAGGGCGTAGTAGAAGCCCGCAATGACATCTTCGACAAAGAGGGATTGACTGCCGACACCCACTACATTGCCAGCACGGGTATCGGTGGTGCCACTCCGGTACGCCACGCAGCTGTAGCCATCGACTTCCTCACCATCCCCCATATCAAGGAAGAGGACAAGAAGTATCTTCAGGCACTCGATCATCTGAATCCTACCCATGAATATGGAGTAGCCTTCGAACGAGGAACCCGGCTTACGCTACCTACCCATACTCTCCATCCAGAAGGAAGCCAGCAGTTCAAGCAACAATACTTCATCTCCGGCACTGCCAGCATCGACAAGCATGGAGATGTAGTCTATGAAGGAGACATCGTGCGCCAGACCGGCAGACTGCTTGAGAACATCGGCGCCCTGCTGAAAGATGGCGATGCCACGATGAATGATATCCAATACTTCATCATCTATCTGCGCGACATCTCCGATTATCATACGGTAGATAGAATGATGCAGCAGTTTTATCCACAGATACCCCGCATCATCGTGGAGGCAAAAGTATGCCGACCAGGCTGGTTGATAGAAATGGAATGCATTGCTGAGAAGGAATAAGGTTCTAAAGAAAAGTATCAGAATACTCTGATATCAGAAATATCAAACCTACATTATATACGAATAAGCAGAAAAATGATAAGAAAATGTCATTTTTCTGCTTTTTTTTTATTCATTCTTAATATTTTTGTGTAACTTTGTAGTCTAAATAATAGTAGAATGAACAGTCTGATTACCAAACCCGGAGTACACGTACTCATCTTATTGGGGGCAATAGCAAGTTTTGTGTTTTTCCAATTCTTCTATCCCTATCATCTCTTTTACCAGGAGCAGAACCAACTGTTTCTGTTTTCGTGGGACTATATTACCACCTATCTCGACAAGCCGGGTTGGCTAGCTTGCCTGACAGGCGACTTCCTCACACAGTTTTATTATTACCGATATGCCGGTCCTACCATCCTGACCCTATCCATCCTTATGGCTGGATACAACGTAAGATGTGGCGTAGAGGATGCCGACATCAAGGGCACCTGGATACCATACACCATAGCCATCGCTGTGATGACGATGCTCGTGTGCTTCAGTTTGCACTACGACTATAGGCTCAGCAGCATCATTGCCGTTGCCGGTGGAGCCAATGTCTTCCGGTTCAGCACCAAGATTCTTGTCTCCACCCGTATGTCTATCAAGAAGCTGGAAAATCAGGCACTGCGACATACTTCCATAGACGGAACGAGATTACCCCAGTGGATTACAGCAGTCAGCATCTTCATCAGTATGCTGGTTTGCCACTGGTTCTTTGGCTGTGGCATGTGGATATACGCAGCCCTCGTACTGATAGGCTGCATCAAGTATATCAACAAGCCAGGCAACTATACCCGTCTGGCAGCCATTGCCATCCCCCTATTCATCATCATGCTTGACAAACGCCTGTATTTCATCGATTTCCATACATTATATACCTACCCGGGCTTAGGTAAGTTTGTTAAGCCGCAGATGGACCTGGAGAAAACCCTGGCTGCAGATTGCGAATACTACTTCGGCAACTACAACAAGGTGGTCAATATGATAGAAAAAGACAAGGAGCCTAACTCCTATATGAAGTTCTATTATAACCTGATTTCTGCACAGGGACGCAGTCTCCCCGCAGTACTGCTGAAATTCCCAAGCAACAACCTCGGTACCTTCGAGACACTGGGTCCCGACACGCCACCCCTCACCATCAAGACCCTCAACGAACTGTATTGGATATTGGGCGACATGACCTTCTGTGAGCGTGCCGCCATGCTCGCCAACGTATGTTCGCCGGAAAATCGCAACATCCGGATGATGAAGCGCCTTGCAGAGATCAATCTGGTAAAGGGCGATTATGATGCCGCCCGCAAATATCTCCGCATCCTGCAGAAGACATTCGTATGGAGCAGATGGGCCAACCGTGCTTTTGATGCCCTTGGCAGAAAGGCTTCATCCTATGACAAAGCCCTCCTGCAGCAATACATCGACAAGCGCCCCTATCTCAACACCCGAGATACGCTGCGCCTGAACGACAACTGCCACACCATCATGAGCGAACTGATGGAAAGCAACCCCAACAACAACATCGCCGTCAACTATATGCTCTGCAGCGACCTACTCCTGAAGGATATGGAAACCTTCAAGCACGATTACGATGCCTATTATCTCAAGCAGCAGAATGTAACTTACGAGAAGCTATACCAGGAGGCACTTGCCATCTATCTGGCAGGAACAAAGGCTCCGCCTGCCGAATGGGCAAAGTATATCAAGAGGCAGGATGTATTGCAGAGATTCAAGCTGTATAATGAGCAGCGAGGCAACCCAGCCTTCAAGGATACCTACTGGTATTACTTCGACAAGGCAGAGGCACCTAAGCTGAACAACAACTAGCGCAAATACTTGATACGATTCATCTTCTAAAATAGAGAAATATGAAATTCCAGAATATACTATATGGTGCAGCGGCGAGCCTTATTCTGCTCGTCTCCTGCGCCCAGACTCACGAGAATGCAGAACAGGTAGATCACTACCCCAATATGTATCCCGACTATGCAGATGTAACGATTCCGGTGAATATCGCCCCGCTCAATTTCGAGATTCGCGACAAGCACCTCACCAACATCGAAACCATTCTCACCATCGAGGGCGCTGATGCCAACGATGCCGACAACACATTAACCGCTACAAGCAACAGCCAGAACCTGAAGTTCGATCTCGACGACTGGAAAGCATTCCTTCAGAAGGCGGTGAACAAAAACGTGAAGGTGCAGATCTACTCCAAGAGCGATGACGGAGAATGGACCGCATTCAAGTCCTTCAAATGGCAGGTGGTAGGCGACAGCATTGATCCCTATCTCACCTACCGACTGATAGAACCCGACTACGAGGTATGGAACAAGATACAGATCAGGCAGCGATGCGTGGAGAACTGGAAGGAGACGATTCTCACCGACCATCATCTGCAGGAAAACCGCTGCATGAACTGTCATGCCTTCGGCAACCAGAACCCGAACCTCAGCATGGTATATGTAAGAGGCGAAAACGGTGGAGCCATTCTCAACCGCAACGGCAAGCTGCGCAAACTCAATCTGAAGACTGCCAACATGGTTTCATCGAGCGTATATTACGGGTTCGACCCTTCGGGCAGATACGTCACGTTTTCTACCAACATCATCATCCCTGCCTTCCATGCCAACCCCGACAAGCGGCTGGAGGTATATGATTCGAAGAGTGATGTGTATGTTGCCGACCTCGACAACAACATCATCATCTCATCGCCGCTCACCAGCGACAGCACAAAACTCGAGACCTTCCCAACCTTCTCGTCTAACGGCCGATACATCTACTATTGCGTAGCAGATAAGAAAGGTCTGAAGACAAAGAATCTGAAGGGATTGAAATATGCCCTTGTCCGCATCCCTTTCGAGGATAGAACAGGAACATTCGGTTCGAAGGTAGATACCCTCTACACGGAGCGCTCGGTATGCCATCCCAAGATAAGTCCAGACGGCAGATACTGTCTCTTCACCGTTGCCGACTATGGCACCTTCCCTATCTGGCATCCAGAGGCAGACCTCCGTATGCTCGACCTGCAGACCGGAAAGATAGACAGCCTCAACATCGTAAACAGCAGGAAAAGTGATACCTATCACAGCTGGTCGCATTCCGGCAGATGGTTTGTCTTTGCAAGCAAGCGCGATGACGGACTCTACGGCAAGCCTTACTTCTGCTATTTTGATGAGCATGGCAAGGCTCACAAGCCTTTCGTCTTGCCGCAGAGGGAACCAACCTTCTACGACGATTGCCTGAAGAGTTTCAACATCCCGGAGCTGAGTCGTGGTCCCGTTCCATTCAATGCCATCGATGTTGAGAATGTGATGAAACAGGAAGCAGAAAAGTTTAAATAAACACAGTATCCAATAAACACAAAAAGCCCGAGCTGATAATGGCTCGGGCTTTTTTATATTTTTATTGGATTATCTAACCTTCGTCGGAATCCTCTTATCACTCATGATTTCATTTCCTGCCGCACGGGCATCCAGCTCTACTGGCTTCGAAGTGAAATCTGGGGTATTATAGGAATCCAGCAACTCGTCGTAGTACTTCTTCGGATTGCGCTGAGGCAAAAGGAACGGCTTGCTTACATTGCCCTTGTCATCGATGCAGGCAAGATAAAGACGGGTATAGAGACCATCACCACGGCGGGATGTAAAGACAAACCAATGGGAATCCCTACTCCAGTTGTGCCAGCTATCTGTATTCCTGCTATTGGCAGCCGTCATTGGTCGCGCCTGCCCCGTCTTCAAATCCAGCAACCAGTTATCCGCTTCCTTATGCCAGATAGGGAAACAGCCATAATCACTCATCGTAAATATGATGTACTTGCCATCATACGAAGGACGTGGATGGGTGGCACTCTTGCCCAGTTCACGGGCATTGAAGATGGTATCCACCTGGCTGCCAAACTTACCCGTAGCGGCATCGAAACCTATCTTGCAGATATTATACTTGATATCCTTGTAACCGCTTGGGATAGGTTCTGCCGTAGAAGAGCAGAAATAGAGTGTCTTGCCATCAGGCGAGAATACCGGATAAGTCTCATAATGGTCTTTCGTCATCAGGAGAGAATCCAATATCAGTTTATGGGTTGCAGGTTCATAGACAAAGACATCCGATGCCTGGTCGAAAACTTCGATGCGCTCATCCTTCACGGCATGGAAACTCTGATGGGTGGTATTGGTACTGTAGGCGCAATACTTGCCCGACGGATGCCAATAAGGATAAACCATCGAACCCTTCAGAGAATCATTCTTAGCCTTCAGCCACTCCCGCTTTCCGTTCTGAGAAACCAAGGTAGCACCATGGTCGCCACGCACATGGAAGGTAAACTGATCGGGATTGGTTCTGTTTGCCGTATGACAGTTGAGACAGGCACCCGGCGCTGCGGTATTCTCAAGGATTGCCGTTTCCTCAAAGTTACTCAAGTTGCGCTGATAGATGCCCAACTTGCCATACACCTCATAACCAGGAGCGATGCGACGGTAAGTAAGTCCCCAGTCGTTCAGCTCGTATGGGCTGACATATATATCGAAGTCCTGATACTTGAACCTTTCACCATTTTTCAATACAAACACAGAGACGGTGAGTTTTCCGCCCTTATTTTTTCTCAAGAAGTCGTGCCACTCCTCTACATCAAAGTCCGCATACTCTTTTCCGAAAGAAGAGATTTCCTCGATGGTCTTCGATCCTGCCACACTCACTAACATTTCATCTACATCGTCATCCGTCATATTGAAATTAAGCGGAGCGATGTTGACAGGAACTGTAACCCCGATGTAATCAGGGAAGATTTCAGGCAATTGTTTGATTTCTTTTGCCTCACTCCATGGTGAAGGATAGCAACAGGAATCGAGAGTAGCCATCCCCATCACAACCAACAGGACACACAACAGATATTTGATTGTTTTCATATCATTCCAGTATTATCATTCTACATTCTAATAAACCTCTTTCATTCCCTCCTTCTTTCCGGCAGCCTTATCAGCCCCCTGCACCATCACATAGTGCCAGGCATTGGATACATACGGCTGCTGATCAAGCTGAGGATTCTTCGGATTCTGCATATAGAGCTGAATGAAGTTGAGCGTATTGTTCACGTTCTGTGCATCCACACTATATGGGATGGTACGTGGATCGCTATGCGTCTTCATCCAGTTTCCGATGAGAATCTCCTGGAAGGAACGTGGAATATGGTCATAACCCACGAATCTGCCCAGCGGATAATACTGCATGAACTTCTCCATATCACGCTGCAGAAGTTCGTAGCACATCAGATATTCGTATGCCATCCTGTTATGGTTATCGTTCAGGAAGAGCAAGCCCAACATCTGGTCCATTTCCTGGTCGCTGAAGAGGAAGTCCTGCTTCTTCTCACGATACTTTCTCAACTTTCCATAAACGGGATGCCGGTTGATAGCCTTCTCATTGCCCAGCAGCGCCATGGTCTGGTTAGCCCAGTTGCTATAGAAGAGCGTCTTCTGCAGTCGGCGGAGCAGCTTGGCTGCTACCTTGTAATTGCCGTTGATGATTTCGCACTCTATAATCCTGCGGGTCAATCGGGCACTCTTGCGATAATTAGGTATCGCCTCCTGCGCTTCGAACATATATCTTTCGGCATCATTCACCATTCCCAGACGGAAGAAGATTTCTGCAGTAGATACTGGCGAAATCATATCGCGGGTAAAGGTAGGGAACAAGCCCTCGCCTCCATTCTGATAGAACTCGAAAAGGCGGTCAGCAAGCATACCTTTCTGACTCAAGGCAAGATTCACACACGAAACACTGAGCGGTGTGGTTGCCGGCTTCTTCTCAGCCTTCTCAATGATCTTATCCCACTGTTCGGTGCGAACCAGGAAATCATAATCTATCAGGTCGTAGGTCATTTCATCAAAAGATGCCTTGATACCAAACCATGAAGCCACAATCACCAATACATAGCTCAACACTATGACCACTTTGGATTGCTGCAACTTCTGCAAGGATTTCTGGCGGCACGGAATCATCCCCAGGAAAGGAATCACAACAGCCCATACCATCACAACAAAAGGCAACGGAGATACTGCACCCGGATAGCGATAATAATTGAGTCCGGCAAAGATGCGTTGCATCGGATACTGCAGAGTCTGCGTGCTCAGCAGAATCCAGGCTATGGTAAGCACAAGGATGCAGGCAGAATAACCTATTCCGGAAAGGAAGTTGCCCTTCTGCTGCGCATTCTTCAGCGTATCACCTATCATCAGGGCGGCATAAAGGAACACTACCGAACCCAGGAACCAATAAACCAATGCCGTGCTTACCAGTTCGAACACCACCTTTACCAAACGGTTGTGGAATCGGTTATGAATCCATCCTATTACTAAGGCTCCGAAAAGTGCAACCACAAAAGAAAGCAGGATGTTCTGGTCGCCCATAGCGCACCACAGGGCGATGCTTGGAAGGAAACTCAGGAGATAGCCCGGGAAATCATGCTTGGCTCCATATTGCTTCATCAGTCCCCATACGGCAGTCTGAATGCCTATCAGGAGCAGTCCGATGAAGGCACCACCCAATACTGGCATATAGTAGAACTGTACCAGAAACTCACTGATATAGTCAGCCAATCCTCCCGGCAGCACAATGCGCTCCAGGAAATAGCCGATATCAAAGAGAAACAGCTGATACTGTTCCTGAAAGCAGAGCCCTGCCATATACGGCACAGCCCAGAACAGCATCACTGCCACGCCGAAGAGCAGCGACAGCAGCGGTTTCCAAGTTTTAGTGATCAAATTATTCATTTTTATCAGGTATTAATTTTAAATTTCATTTTCATTTCTCCTTTCACAACTGCGCTAAACATCTATGGTTCAAGCCGTTTAGTGTGAAGGGAGATTCCATTGTCTTCATTGCCTTTATTGTCTTTATTGTCTTTTGCCAGGAAATAGATAGGAGCATTTATTGCCCCCTCCTTTACCAGAAGCCCTTTCTCGGTAAAATGCTTCAACCATTTCAAGGCTGTCTGCTGGCGCAGGGAGAAATGGTATTCCATATCGCGCCGGCAAATATAGTCATGCTCTTTTATGAAAGCCACAATCTTATCCCACAACTGTTCTTCGGTGTATCTGCGAGACTTCGTGGTGTATTTAGAGCGTTCGAACCTTACATTTCTACCCACCTCGTTCAGTAATTCGGCAGTAGGCTTGAAGTTGATGTTACGCAAGCGGATATTATTGCCCGTCACCTTATCCATGGATTTACCTTCCGGCAACTCCGTTGTAACAGACAGCGAGAGATAGCCCACTTGTGGAAGATAGAAACGGGCGCCCTGAGAGAGCTCGGTCACGATAAGATCGTGCAGCGATGTCATTACAGCCTGCACATCACCCCTGGTAAGCGAACATGCTTGCTCTATATGCTGCTCTATCTGCTTACTGGTCATCGGTTCGTGGTCACGCAACCGGACAAATTTCTGTTCTCCACCTTCGCCCTTCGAGTTATGGATGGAATGGATTTCATACTTTATTGCCATAGTTTAGTATTATTAGCTGTTATCACAAGTATGTTATAAGGTGCTAAGTACTAATGATATAAGCTTGAAGTTGCTGGACTTTCCGACGTGCATCGAACGATGCACGTGCTCACATCGAACGCCGCACGCTCTTACTTCGTTCGATGCACGCACTCACACCGTTCGGTGTGAGTCGCAAAGTTAAGCTGTTATAAGCTCTCAGTTGTACAAACATACCCTGCTAAACCTACTTGCCTTACTGCATACAAAAGTACAATAAAAACTCGTAACCACCAAATCTTTTGAGCAATTATACAAGAAAGTACGGAAGAAAAGCAAAAAAGGTCAAATTCTCCTTAGAAAAGGCACGAAAAGCCCCGACTGCAGAACGGCAGTCGGGGCTTAGCCATCATATTATTTAATGAATCAGTTTCAATCCTTCATTAAATCAGCCATTAAATCATCCACATTATCAAATACGTCCTTCTTTGCCCATTCTTCACCTCGCTTATATGCTTCTAAGTGAGTCTGGGCTTCATGAAGTACGGATTTATCTCTTAATTCTGTCATATACTCTAC
>JAJXBQ010000408.1:0-1519 GCA_021640525.1 Segatella copri | reverse complement strand
CGTTTTTGACGCAATGTTTCTTGATTTTCTGGTTTTGGATCAAGCAATTCTTCCGTCATGTTCGCATACATGTTGTTACCAACTGCTACATCCTTACGGAATGCAAGGTTCTTGAAGCGTTCATCGAGGATGGCTTTCACTTGAGCTTGAGGATAGCCTTCTTTCAATGCAGCGATAATGCCACCTTTAGCTTCAATAGTTTGGAACTCAGCCCAGATTTTTTCACATAGTTCAGCAGCCAATGTTTCCACATACCAGGAACCGCCTACAGGGTCCACAGGTTGGCGCAACTCGAATTCAGTTTGCAACATAACTTGGATGTTACGAGCAATACGGCGAGAGAAATCGTCTGATTTGCGAATTGGTTGGTCAAATGGAGATACTTCAAGGCTGTTCAAACCGCCTACAACGCCAGAGAATGCTTGTGTTGTATTGCGCAACAAGTTTACATATGGGTCGTATACAGTTTTTGTGAAAGCAGATGTTCTGCCGTGTACATGAACGGCGCGGTCCGCTTCTTCAGCACCGAAAGCTTCCATAATGCGAGCCCAAAGTACGCGCAACGCACGTAATTTAGCAATTTCCATAAAGAAGTTTGCACCTAAGGAGAATGTGAACATCATGCTCTTCGCGATAGTATGAATATCGATGTTGCGTTGCGCTAGTTGACGCACGTAGCATACAGCCGTCGCCAATGCATAAGCAACCTCTTGCACATCGTTAGCGCCGCCATTAGCGTATACATCGCCGGATACAAGCACTGTTTTAAGCTCTGGAGCTTGCTCTTTAGCCCATACAACAGTATGTGCCATTTCATCAAAGGCTGTATCTAAAGAGATGTGCAAAGCACCATCTTTCGCCAAAACGCCGATAGGGTCGGCACCAACGAGACCTTTCAAATCAGACGTTTGTTTTTTAGCGCCTTTCACTGTAGCCGCTAACATACCAAGCAAGATGGCTGCAGAAGCACCAGTTTCAATATACAAAGGATTTTCCTTCAAATTGAAGCGGTCAATCAATTGTTTGCAGTCATCCATGGTGGATACAGATGTACCACCAACGCCAACAGATGCGCCTACTTGCACGTCTTGATCATGACGTGTTGCTTCATCTAGGCGGATGTTGTGAATAGTGCCACCTTTTACAATCTCGTATAAACTTGCATGATTAGCATCTTTAGGCAAAGAGTCATCTACATATTGGGATACACCCCAAGAGTCTTTAATATAACCACTTGCCTTAGTGCCACGTAGGAACTCACCTGCCCCAGGGTATACGCCCTTCGGAATTGCTTCTGCATGTAATGCAGGTGTGTAAATCGGCTGCAACGTAATACCTTCATAGGTTTTCGTGAACATCTTCTTGTGGAAGTCGCCACCCTTTAACGCCTTTTCAACCTCTGCCTGCCATTGTTCATACGTAGGTTTCTCAAATTCATCAAAGGATACAGGAGCTAATAGATCGCGTTCAGCATCCTTTGAAGTCTTTTTGTCAGACATATATGTGCCTCCTTTTCAAC
>JAJXBQ010000407.1:0-1519 GCA_021640525.1 Segatella copri | reverse complement strand
TGCTGTAAACGTAATGACTGGTGTTTACACAGGTCGTTCTCCTAAAGATAAATTTTTCGTAAAGAATGAAGCCAGCGAAGATTCTGTATGGTGGACTTCTGATGAATATAAGAATGATAACAAGCCTTGTTCTGAGGCCGCTTGGGCAGACTTGAAGGCTAAAGCCGTAAAAGAATTGTCTGGCAAACGTTTGTTCGTTGTCGATACATTCTGTGGCGCTAACGAGGCTACTCGTTTGAAAGTACGTTTCATCATGGAGGTTGCTTGGCAAGCTCACTTCGTAACTAATATGTTCATCCGTCCGACAGCTGAGGAATTGGCTAACTACGGCGAACCTGATTTCGTTTCTTTCAACGCTGCTAAGGCTAAAGTTGACAACTACAAAGAATTAGGCTTGAACTCTGAGACTGCTACTGTTTTCAACTTGAAGACTAAAGAGCAAGTTATCTTGAATACTTGGTACGGTGGTGAGATGAAGAAGGGTATCTTCTCTATCATGAACTACTTGAACCCGTTGCGTGGTATCGCTTCTATGCACTGCTCCGCTAACACGGATAAAGAGGGCAAGAGCTCAGCTATCTTCTTCGGTTTGTCTGGTACTGGTAAGACTACTTTGTCTACGGACCCGAAACGTTTGTTGATCGGTGACGATGAGCACGGATGGGATAACGAAGGTGTATTCAACTACGAGGGTGGTTGCTACGCTAAGGTTATCAACTTGGATAAAGAGAGCGAGCCGGATATCTACAACGCTATCAAACGTGACGCTCTTCTTGAGAACGTAACAGTTGCCGCTGATGGTAAGATCGATTTCGCTGATAAGTCAGTTACAGAGAACACTCGTGTTTCTTATCCGATCTATCACATCGAGAACATCGTTAAGCCGGTTTCTAAAGGCCCGCACGCAAAACAAGTTATCTTCTTGTCTGCTGACGCATTTGGTGTATTGCCTCCAGTATCTATCTTGACTCCGGAGCAAACTCAATACTACTTCTTGTCTGGATTTACCGCTAAATTAGCAGGTACAGAGCGTGGTATCACGGAACCGACTCCTACATTCTCCGCTTGTTTCGGTGCTGCTTTCTTGTCATTGCACCCGACAAAATACGGCGAAGAGTTGGTTAAGAAGATGGAAATGACTGGCGCTAAGGCTTACTTGGTGAACACAGGTTGGAACGGTAGCGGCAAACGTATCTCTATCAAAGATACAAGAGGTATCATCGACGCTATCCTTGATGGTTCTATCAATGAGGCTCCGACAAAGAAGATCCCGTATTTCGACTTCGAGGTTCCGACTGCATTACCGGGCGTAGATCCGAAGATCTTAGATCCTCGCGATACCTATGCTGATCCTGCTCAATGGGATGAGAAAGCGAAGGATTTGGCTGCTCGCTTCCAGAAGAACTTTGCTAAGTTCACGGGCAACGAAGCTGGTAAGGCATTGGTTGCTGCTGGTCCTCAGTTATAATTGCTTAAAAAACCTTGATCAAAAAAGGTCAAGGTCTAAAAATATCTTTAT
>JAJXBQ010000406.1:0-1520 GCA_021640525.1 Segatella copri | reverse complement strand
CTATAAAGGCGCTGATAATCAGTCGCTTAACCAAGTTTCATTAGTTGTGTTATATTAATTAACACTCTCATTTTTAAACGATTACATTAGAGTTGACAGAGTATTGTTAAAAAAAGGAAATAAAAATATGGGCATGGCCAACCATCACGGTTGTTCATACCCATTAATGTCGATTATGATTTATTCAATAACAATAATTAATCCCGTCTATTTCAGTTTTCTGTAACCGTAAGCCGCGTTATTTCCCAACTGCTCTTCGATACGGATAAGCTGGTTATACTTAGCCATACGGTCGGTGCGGCTCATCGAACCGGTCTTGATTTGACCAGAGTTTGTAGCCACAGCGATATCAGCGATGGTGGTGTCCTCTGTTTCACCAGAACGGTGTGATGTAACAGTTGTGTAGCCATGACGATGAGCCATCTCTATGGCATCCAAAGTCTCAGTAAGCGAGCCAATCTGGTTCACCTTGATAAGTATGGAGTTAGCAGCTCCCATTCTGATGCCCTTCTCCAAGAACTTCACGTTGGTAACAAAGAGGTCGTCGCCGACCAACTGGCAACGGTCACCGATGGCAGACGTAAGCTTCACCCAGTTGTCCCAATCGTTCTCGTCAAGACCGTCCTCGATGGAATCGATAGGATATTTGGTAATCAGTTCTTCCAAGTACTTTATCTGCTCTGCAGCTGTGAGCTTCTTGCCGTTAGGATCCTTTTTCTTACCGTCCTTCAGCTGTCGATAATCATAATACCACTCACCGTTCTCCTGAACAGCAAACTCGCTGGCAGCGCAGTCCATGGCTATCTTGACATCCTTTCCCGGCTCATAACCGGCATCCTTGATTGCCTGGCAGATGCTCTCAAGCGCATCCTCTATGCCATTAAGCGCAGGAGCGAAACCGCCCTCGTCGCCGACGGCAGTAGAAAGGCCGCGACTCTTCAGGAGCTTTGCCAAGGCATGGAACACCTCTGCACCCATACGGATGGCCTCCTTCTCATTAGGAGCGCCCACAGGACGAATCATAAACTCCTGGAAAGCGATGGGCGCATCAGAGTGAGCACCACCGTTGATGATGTTCATCATAGGAACGGGGAGGGTGTAAGTGTTGCAGCCACCGATATAGCGATACAACGGGATATGGAGATACTCGGCTGCTGCATGAGCCACAGCAAGCGATACGCCAAGAATAGCATTGGCACCCAAGTTTGACTTGGTCTTAGTGCCATCCAGCTCCAACATCTTATTGTCGACAGCACGCTGCTCCAAGGCTGAGAAACCGACCAAAGCCGGTGCGATCACGTTATTCACATTCTCTACAGCCTTTAATACTCCCTTGCCACAATAGCGGCTCTTGTCGCCATCACGAAGCTCCAAAGCCTCATTCTCACCTGTTGAGGCACCAGACGGAACTGATGCACGGCCAGCAACGCCAGACTTTAATGAAACCTCAACCTCTACTGTAGGATTGCCACGAGAATCCAAGATTTCTCTTGCATGAACTTTTTCGATAATCATAATAC
>JAJXBQ010000405.1:0-1528 GCA_021640525.1 Segatella copri | reverse complement strand
CTAGATTCCATACCTTCAACCTGTCCACGACGTTTGTTCAAGTCACCGATAACATCACCCATGTTTTCTTCCGGAGTTACAACTTCCAGTTTCATGATAGGTTCCATCAAAACAGGACCTGCCTTAGCACATGCATTTTTATAAGCCTGCATTGCACAGATTTCAAATGACAACTGGTCAGAGTCAACCGGGTGGAATGAACCATCAACCAAAGTCACTTTCAATGAATCCAATGGGTAGCCTGCCAAAACACCACTCTTCATAGCATTTGTAAAGCCTTTCTGAACTGCAGGAATAAATTCCTTAGGAATATTACCACCCTTCACTTCATCAACAAACTGCAAACCACCTAAAGTGAAATCCGCATCAGCCGGACCAATGTTCACAATGATATCAGCAAACTTACCACGTCCACCAGACTGCTTCTTGTACACTTCACGCAAGTTAACTGTCTTCGTGATAGCTTCCTTATAGTTAACCTGAGGCTTACCTTGGTTACATTCTACCTTGAATTCACGTTTCAAACGGTCAATGATAATATCCAAGTGAAGCTCACCCATACCAGAAATAACTGTCTGACCTGTCTGTTCGTCTGTTTTCACAGTAAATGTCGGGTCTTCTTCAGCCAATTTAGCCAAACCGTTAGACAGTTTATCCATATCTTTCTGAGTCTTAGGTTCTACAGCGATACCAATAACCGGTTCCGGGAAGTCCATAGACTCAAGTACTATCGGAGCTGTTTCATCACACAAAGTATCCCCAGTACGAATATCTTTAAAGCCTACACCTGCACCAATATCACCAGCACCGATTACTTCAACCGGGTTCTGTTTGTTGGAGTGCATCTGGAACAGACGAGAAACGCGTTCTTTCTTACCAGAACGAGAGTTGTAGATATAAGAACCTGCTTCAATTTTACCAGAATAAACACGGAAGAAAGTCAAACGACCTACATATGGGTCAGTTGCGATCTTAAATGCTAAAGCTGATGTTTTTTCATCATCACTTGGTTTACGATCTTCTTCAGCTCCAGTATTAGGATTTGTACCTATTACATTCTCTGTATCAAGTGGAGAAGGCAAGAAAGCACAAACATAATCAAGCAATGTCTGAACGCCTTTGTTCTTGAAAGAAGATCCACAAAGCATAGGAACTACAGCCATCTGAACTGTTGCATTACGAAGAGCTCTCAACACTTCTTCTTCAGTAATAGTAGAAGGATCATCGAAATATTTCTCCATCAAAGCATCATCAAATTCAGCTACTTTTTCGAGCATTTTATCTCTCCATTCGTTTGCTTCATCAACAAGGTCTGCTGGAATTTCTTCTACAGTATAGTCAGCACCCATTGTTTCATCATGCCAATAGATAGCTTTCATTTTGATAAGGTCAACAAGACCTTTGAAAGATTCTTCAGCACCGATAGGAACAACAATCGGACACGGATTAGCTCCAAGAACATCCTTCATCTGACGAACTACTTCAAAGAAGTCAGCACCAGAACGGTCCATCTTATTAACATAAGCAA
>JAJXBQ010000404.1:0-1530 GCA_021640525.1 Segatella copri | reverse complement strand
AAGATTGCTGTATTGAGAATTATCTCCAGTAAGGGTTAGGTTTGCCATCGTATGCAGATATTGCTCATGAATTCTTTCCCAATCATCACCCAACGCAGTTTTCCACTTGTCCGAGAGGGTTTGTGGCATAATATGCTCAATTGTAATATGTTTGTCTGTCAGTTCCTTCACCACATCATGACGCTCGTTGTTGTCTTGGTTCTCCAAACGCTCAAGTATAAACATACGAGCATTTACTGGCATCTTATATACTTGGCGTGTCTTGAAATCGCTCTTCACCTCCTCATCGGATGGGAATACAGAAGAGCGCCCCTTCTTTAGCAGGACGTATTTCAGTACGTCAATATATGAAGGTGTTGTATCGTCACTTGATGTGTTGACGTGATTCAGCACATCTCTGTGAAGTGTGGCAAAAACCTTATTCAAAGCATTCGACGGGAGATTACAGATGATTCTGCGTGCCCAGTAGGCTTCTATGACATCAAGTGCCTGATAGATTTCCGTCTCAGCCAATCCGGTTTTGAGCGCATAATCGAAGAAAGCCATAAAGAAAGGATAAGCAACTGTAGAATCCAGGGTTCTGAGCTGGTTTAACTTTCTGTTCAGCTTGTCTGTACCCACTTTGGCTTTATCTACTTGGCTGTAAATCTTGGCATAGTGATGCATATCTTCTAAAAGTGTCGCCCTTTCAATGCTTGCAGTTTCAGCATACTCCTTGAATATGAAGTATATCTTATCAATACGACCAATCTTGCCTTGCTTCATGGTTAGGTAGTCACGCACAAAAGATGATGGGTCGTACTTGGTAAACTCTTCTATTGGATTCCAAAAACGAGTATAAAGCTCGTCCTGCTCGGCAGGTGCGAGTGACATCAAGAGATAGTTGCGTATCTTGTCAGCTTCGCTCAAGTCAAGTCCCGTGGAGTTAAGACTTTCAAAAATTAGCTGTGGGTCATCATCTTCGTCAAGACGTATGTTGATAACTTCGAGTTTCTTGATGGTCTCAAAGAGTTCGTCGAGCGTTAAACCTGCACGAGTAATCTTGTTATAGAAGAAATCGTAGTTGCGAGTTACGTTAGATTCCTTGATATATTGGTCTTTGGGCTTATACAGCAAAGCGTCAAAGGCTTGCATATCCTTCTTGATGGGCTTGAGTTTCACCTTGCGCTCATCTTCTTGATATTCATCCACAAGATAGCGTTTGAAGATTTTCTCAACAAGCTTTGCGTCGTCAGCTTCTATCAGCCCTTCTTTCTTGGCGTTGACCATAGCTATCAGCAGCAACGAAACGGTTGTGATTCGCTGCTGACCATCAATAATGAATCTATCTTCTGTTCCCGACTGAATGCTTGATACAATACTGCCAAAGAAGTGGCTCTTACGGTCGCTATTATGGAGCTTCATCAAGTCTTGAAACAATTGCTCGCAGTTTTCCTCCTTCCAGTCGTAGTTGCGTTGATACAGAGGTATGATGAATCGCTTGTCAGATCCATCGAAGAATTTTATTAGGGGTTGTGCGTCGCCTTTCAT
>JAJXBQ010000403.1:0-1535 GCA_021640525.1 Segatella copri | reverse complement strand
CAATAAACATATAAACGAATAAACTATGGCTAGTAGATATTTATTAGGTTTTGACGTAGGCTCAAGTTCTGTAAAGGCTTCGCTTACTGATGTTGACAATGGAGAAATCGTAGCTTCTGCATTCTATCCGGATCATGAAGCACCCATTATGGCTGTAAAGACCGGTTGGGCAGAGCAGGATCCTCAGATGTGGTGGGATAATGCTAAGTTGGCGCTTAAGAAAATCATGGCAGAATCTGGTGCCAAGGGTGAAGATATCCTTGCTATTGGTATCTCGTACCAGATGCATGGCTTGGTTTGTGTTGATAAGAATCAGCAAGTTTTGCGTCCTAGTATCATCTGGTGCGACTCTCGTGCCGTACCTTATGGCGAGAAGGCTTTTCATGATTTAGGTGAGGACTTCTGCTTGCGTAATCTGCTCAATTCTCCTGGAAACTTTACTGCATCTAAACTTGCTTGGGTAAAGGATAATGAACCGGAACTGTTTGATAAGATTGATAAGATTATGCTTCCTGGTGATTATCTGGCAATGAAACTTTCAGGTGAAGTTAAGACTACTATCAGTGGTCTTTCTGAAGGTATGATGTGGGACTTCAACCAGAAAAAGCCTGCTAAATTCCTGCTTGATTACTTTGGCTTCGATGAAAGCATTCTGGCTGATATTGTTCCTACTTTCTCTGTACAGAGTGTAGTAAGTAAAGCGGCAGCTGAAGAACTTGGTCTGAAAGAAGGTACACCAATATCTTATCGTGCGGGTGACCAGCCAAATAATGCTGTGAGTCTGAATGTGTTCAATCCGGGTGAAATTGCAAGTACTGCAGGTACATCAGGAGTTGTATATGGCGTATTGGGTGATGTTAACTATGATCCAAAGAGCCGTGTCAATACTTTTGCTCATGCTAATTATACTACAGACCTTGACCGTCTTGGTGTATTGTTGTGTATCAATGGAACTGGTATCTTGAATGCGTGGGTTCATCGAAATATCACTCCAGATGTAAGCTATGCGGATATGAATGATCTTGCAGCTTCTGTGCCAATAGGTAGTGATGGTGTTAAGATTATCCCATTTGGTAATGGAGCTGAGCGTGTATTAGAGAATAAGGAAGTTGGTTGTTCTATTCGTGGCATCAGCTTTAATAAGCATAATCGTGCTCATATTGTTCGTGCAGCACAAGAGGGTATCGTCTTCAGTTTCTGCTATGGAATGGAAATCATGCAGCAGATGGGTATGGATATCAAGAATATTCATGCAGGTAAGGCTAATATGTTCCTCAGTCCGTTGTTCCGTGATACCTTGGCGGGTGTGAGTGGTGCTACTATCGAACTTTATGAGACAGATGGTAGTGCAGGTGCTGCTAAGGGTGCTGGTATTGGTGCCGGTATCTATAAGGATCATAATGAGGCTTTTGCTTCATTGAAGAAACTTGCAGTCATAGATCCTGATGAGGCTAACCGTTCTGCTTATCTCGAGGCTTATTCTGCATGGAAAGAAGAGATGAAAAAACTTTAAACGTTTGTAATTTACTTTAGAC
>JAJXBQ010000402.1:0-1541 GCA_021640525.1 Segatella copri | reverse complement strand
TTTTTTGTATCTTTGCACCCTGAAAGTTAGAAAAGTATAAAAAAAGAAAATAAAGTACACCTATTAATAATGGGACAATTACAAGAAAGATACAAGAATTATCGTGAACCTCAGAAGTATATGGCTGCCGGTGTGTATCCATATTTCCGCGAGATCACAAGTAAGCAGATGACAGAGGTAACCGACATCGATGGTCATAAGATCCTGATGTTCGGTTCTAATGCTTATCAGGGTTTGACTAATGACCAGCGTGTTATTGATGCAGCAAAGGCAGCGCTCGACAAGTATGGTTCGGGTTGTGCAGGAAGCCGTTTCCTCAATGGTACGCTCGATTTGCACGTGCAGCTCGAAAAGGAGCTTGCTGAGTTTATGGGCAAGGATGAAACTTTGTGTTTCTCTACAGGATTCTCTGTAAACCAGGGTGTCTTGGCTTGCGTAGTAGGTCGTAACGACTATATTATCTGCGATGACCGCGACCACGCAAGTATCGTAGATGGCCGCCGCCTCTCATTCGCTACCCAGCTCCACTACAAGCACAACGATATGGAAGATTTGGAGCGCGTGCTCTCTAAGCTCCCTCAGGAGGCTATCAAGCTCATCGTTGTTGACGGTGTGTTCTCTATGGAGGGCGACCTGGCTAACTTGCCTGAGATTGTAAAGCTCAAGCATAAGTACAACTGCTCTATCATGGTAGACGAGGCTCATGGTCTTGGCGTATTCGGCAAGCAGGGTCGTGGTGTATGCGACCACTTCGGTCTGACCGACGAGGTAGACCTTATCATGGGTACATTCTCTAAGAGTCTGGCTTCTATCGGTGGTTTCATCGCATCAGACAAGGATACTATCAACTTCCTCCGTCACAACTGCCGTACTTACATCTTCAGCGCCTCTAACACTCCAGCTGCCACAGCAGCAGCTCTCGAGGCTCTCCACATCATTCAGAATGAGCCAGAGCGTTTCGAGAATCTCTGGGATGTAACCAACTATGCCTTGAAGCGTTTCCGCGAGGAAGGTTTCGAGATTGGCGAGACAGAGAGTCCTATCATTCCTCTCTACGTACGCGATGCTGAGAAGACATTCGTTGTTACCAAGATGGCTTACGATGCAGGTGTGTTCATCAACCCTGTTATTCCTCCAGCTTGTGCTCCTCAGGATACATTGGTACGTTTCGCACTCATGGCTACTCATACAAGAGAGCAGGTTGAGCAGGCTGTCCAGATCTTGAAGAAGATTTTCGTAGAAGAGGGAATCATCAAGTAAAATCAGATTTCTGATTTAAAAGTTCAGCAAGTATGGTTGCGGTTCTTTGCCGCTACTATATATAACAGAACTTTTGCATGTGGTTCAAGTACGGGCTGAAGGCCCAAAAGCTCCTAGCCCAGGGCATCGCCCTGGGTATAATGGCAATCAGCAAGGCGCCCTGTAAGGGCAAAAGCTTTATGTTTTGCCTGGAGTTTTAAAGCTTTTGCCCTTACAGGGCGATAGGCTAGCGCCCGTAATAACCCAGGGCGATGCCCTGGGCTAGGAGCTTCTGCCCTTTC
>JAJXBQ010000401.1:0-1545 GCA_021640525.1 Segatella copri | reverse complement strand
ATAATTAATAGTACTAAAACTAAGCGTTCTCCTTGCGCAGGGTATTCAAGCCCTCGCGTACAATCTTCTGCAATTCGAGCTTAGATGAATCCACGAACTCAGCCACAGCAAAATCTTCAGGACTTACCTCGTAGATACCGAGCTGCTCCTGCTTGTCGATATCGCCGGTGATGATTGCCTTGATGAGATACTCACCATAGATGTCCATCGGGAGCACCTTGTCATACTCGCCGCTCATGATCATGTGGCGCTCGCCACCCTTCACGCGGGCATCGAGATTATACTCCTTCTTCTTGCCGAAGAGCCAGGAAAGATATGAACGCGATGTAGAGAACTGATCGGTACGTGGAAGAATCCAACCCAGCATCTCGTCGTTGTCATCACCCTCTGGGATGGCTGTAATCTCTGACGTATGACCACCTACGAAATCGGCTGTAGTTGTCTTTACACCGGTAAGAGGATTGCCATTGATAAGTCGCACATGGTCAGCAGCTTTCAGTTGATTGGCTACAAAACTGCTTAAAGGTGTACCTACCAAAACTTCAGCATAGCCAGGAGTCTTGATTTCACTACCAGCCACAGCTACAGTCTTGTGCAAATCAACCTTACCTGTCAGGAAGAGTCTTCCGAAGAAGATAACCGATGCAGGATCTACTGTCCAAACCACCTCGCCCTTGTTAACCGGGTCGATGTTGTTCACCTGTACGCCTACATTACCTGCCGGACAAGGACCGTCGAATACATTGAGTTCTACGTTCTTAGCCTCGCCGAGCGCATTGCTGTGCTGGTCAACGCCAACACCCAGATAAGTTTTCGCAATCTTGCTCAAGGCTGTCAAACCCGTCTGGAAAGCCTCTTCGTTGCCTTCGAGTTCTACCTCAAAGTCGGCTGCGAGCGGCATGTCGCGGAGGGCAGAAACGAAAATTGCCTTAGGCTTGGTGTCGGGAGTTGTGGACACAGCATAAGGCAACTGGTTGATGTATCCGAAGAGACCAGCCTCAAGCAGCGCCTGCTTGACAGCCTCACCGTCTAACGCATCAACGTTTTTCTTACCAAAATCCGTAGAGGTCTGTACTGCGTCGGCCTTCACCTTCACGCAGAGCACCTTTCGGCGCTCACCTCTCTCAATGGCGGTTACTTCTCCGCTCACTGGCGAGGCAAACTTCACCTCCGGGCAAGCCTTGTTCACAAACAAGGCATCTCCGGCATTGACATGATCGCCCTCGCGTACCACTACCTTAGGAGTCACACCCACGAAAGCCGCAGGAACCAGCGCATACTCGCCAGCCTGAGCCACCTGGAGCGTTACATCCTTGGAAGCCTTACCCGTAAGGTTAATGTCCAAGCCTTTACGTAACTTAATTACATTTGCCATAACTACATTAAAAAATATTATATATAAACTTACTAATCACTTCAAGATATATGCCTCAGCGCCCTCATCAAGACGCTATACTGGCCATCTGCCATAAAACATATATTTTATCTACTTCTATGCTGAAACTTCTAAACGTGCTGCAAAAATAGTGAAAAAAAGTGATATAA
>JAJXBQ010000123.1:0-10222 GCA_021640525.1 Segatella copri | reverse complement strand
TGCTGCCCCTCAAAAAGTAGACACAGAAAGGTGGAAAACTGATGGAAAATGATTACCTTTGCAAGCAGATAGAGTTGTGTGCCCTGTAGAGAGGGCGTAGCCCGAACGTAAGGGCACACAACTTGCCGAAGCACGGTTATCTTATCGTCAAGTATTCACCAGAAAGGAAACTTTTTATGGCAAAGCATTTAAATCCATTGGAAAAGGAGTTCTTGATTCGTAAGTTCAAGGGAAACTCCAAAGTTAAGCTCGGTGATTTCTGCAGGGCAAACAATGTCTCGGAAACTTCTTTTAAGAAGTGGCTGAAGCAATATGAAGAAGCAGGCATAGAGGGGTTGGCTCGTGCTGATGCTGAGATTGGGAACATACTTCCTGAGGGCGTTGACAAAACCAAGGAGGGGTATAAGCGAGAAATCCTACGCTTGCGTATTGAGAATGAACGGCTCAAAAAAAAATATCTGGTGAGGCAGAACGAGGATGGGCAAACGGAGTATGTTCGTTTAAAAATGAAGAGTTCAAAATAGTGGACATGCTATCGCACGAGTATCCTGTCAAGGATATCTGCAAGATGATGGGAGTAAGTCGGTCGGGGTATTACAAGTGGCTTAGAAGAGAGCCTTCATCCCGTGAGATCAATCGTGAGTTCATGGTGGGTGTGGTTGAGGACATACACTCGGAACACCCAACACATGGCTACAGGTGGGTGGCGGCGTACATAAGAATCAATTTACAGTTGAGTATCAGCGACAATTTCTCTTATAAATGCTTCCAATATCTTGGTATTCAGTCACAAACGAGACACAAGATACATTACAAGCCACGTAAGGTAAAGGATAAGTACCCCAACCTCATTTTTTCCACGTGGGACACGGTAGACAGACCTCGACAAGTTATCGTCTCTGACATGACAGTCATCAAATACTCTTGGTTCTTCTTTGAGTTGACCATGTATTTCGATGTCTTTACGAAAGAAATCCTAACGTGGCATGTGGCTGAGAGACGTGGACACAGAGACCAGTACATTGATGGGCTGAATGATGTCATCAACCTGTTGAAGGGCACAGATGAGCCAACTGTTCTTCATACGGACCAAGGCAGCGTGTATGCTTCGCTCGCCTATAACGAGCTGATAAAGGACACGTTGATTGTGAGGTCTATGTCCAGGGCAGGAAAGCCTACAGACAACCCTGTGAACGAATCCCTAAACGGATGGATAAAAGAGGAATTGTTCATAGACTTCAAGATTGAGACATGTAATTCAAGAGAGGAGTTCGAGGAGGCCTTGGACGCATACGTGGATTATTACAATGAGAAAAGACCATGTTATGCTATCGGCTATGATACGCCAAATAATTACAGGAAGAGGTTTTATAAAGGGGAGCTTCCAAGAAAGGACACTTTTGGGAAGCGAGAGGCTAATGCAACACCGAAGTTCGTCACAGAACGGAAGAAAATGGCTGGAAATGAGAAAAATAAAGAATAATGTTCACTTTTATAAAGAAAAACTTGCAAATATGGATGAGATTGTCTACTTTTGCAAATGAAAAGGAACGAAATTTGATAGATATGTGTACTTTTAAAAATATAAATAATTAATAATCATTTTTTGTGTCCACTTTGGGGAGCTGCTACAAATAAGATGGGAAAGCGGTTGTCATGAACGTAATACGAGGAAAGTTCGTGTAAAAAAATGCATGCACACGATGAAAGTTCGTGTAAAAAAGTGTATGCATACGATGAAAGTTCGTGTAAAAAAGTGTTGTAAACATTTGGAAGATCGTGTAAAAAAGTGTATCTTTGCAACCGACAGAGCTGTTTAAACATCATAACAGCAAGTCATTAACATCATTAACAACTTCAAAATGTATGTAAGGATGAAAAGAACGATCATAGAACAATTAAAAGCATGGAAAGAGAGCCTTTACAGAAAGCCCTTAATCTTATCAGGAGCAAGACAAGTAGGCAAGACTTATATCCTCCAGGAGTTTGGGAAACAGGAATATGACCACGTTGCCTACATCAACTGTGATGGAAACTCTGAGATTACCAACATATTTGCAGAAGATTATGATATGAAGCGAGTCCTAATGGTTATCGGAGCCATTAGCAAACAGCCTATAATCCCTGGCAAAACGCTTATTATTCTGGATGAAATACAAGAACTTCACAAGGGACTTTCCTCGCTGAAGTATTTCTGTGAAAACGCACCAGAATACCATGTGGCTGTAGCAGGTTCACTTTTAGGCGTTGCCATGCACCAAGGAGAATCCGCCCCAGTGGGAAAGGTTGATATCATTCGACTCTACCCTATGTCTTTCGAAGAGTTTCTTATGGCAAAAGACGAAGAACAGTTGCTGAACATATTGAAAAGTAAAGACTGGAAGACCATCACATTACTTCATGATAAACTCATCAAGATATTAAGAGAATATTATTTTGTAGGGGGAATGCCTGAGGCTGTGAAAACTTATCTTGCAACTAACGATGCAAATCTCGTCAGACAGGTTCAGAACAACATTCTCACCATTTATCGTAGTGACATGTCGAAGCATGTCAGCCCAAATGAAGCCACTCGCATCAGCATGGTTTGGCAATCCATCCCTTCCCAGCTTGCTAAGGAAAACAAGAAGTTCATCTATGGAGCGGTGAGAAGCGGAGCACGAGCCAAGGATTTTGAGATGGCAATACAATGGCTGGTGGATGCAGGTCTCACCTATCGCATTTCCCGAGTAAGAGAAGTTGGAATGCCTTTGAAGTTTTACGAAGACCTCAATGCCTTCAAGCTGTTTCTCCTGGATGTCGGCCTCCTGGGTGCGCTGAGCGAGATGGAACCTGCCCAAATGCTCATCTCCAACAAAGCCATGACGGAGAGCAAGGGGGCGTTCACGGAAAACTACGTCCTTACCCAGCTATTATGTCAACAGGACATTTACACCTATTATTATAGTAGGGAAGACGCTCGCTTGGAGATAGACTTCCTTGCCCAGCACCAAGGGGTGATAACTCCGATAGAGGTAAAAGCGGAAGAGAACCTGCGTTCCAAGTCACTTCGCGCCTTCTTTGACGCCCATCCCGACTTGCGAGCCATCCGCTTCTCCATGTCGCCATACAAGGAGCAAGAGTGGATGAAGAATGTTCCATTGTACGGGGTAGAGGAGAGTTTCTAGGAACTCTTCTCACAATACTCCCTGAACTTTGCCTTAGTCATGGCAATACCAATGAGTCTATTAGATAACGCAACAATAACAACAAAATAAAAAAATATGCTACAACGTGACTACATACAGCGACTGATTCGCGAGTTTATGGCGGCACTCGAAAGAATGCTCGAAAAGAAAGAGGTGGAGGTGAGACGTGAGAAGATTAAGGAGCTCTACAATCAATACGTAGGCCCTTACGCCTTCTACAGCATCGCCACCATTGAGGACGTGATGAAGGCAATGGCAGGAATAGAGGACGAGGAGAAGCGACTCTCCAAGATGGACATGCTTGCCGAACTCTATTATCACGAGGCAGATATGGTGGGACAGCCCACAAGAGACGAACTCCTGAACAAGGCGTTCATGCTCTTCGATTATGTGGAAACCCACGGAGATACTTTCTCCATCGAACGCCGCAACAAAATGGCACAAATCAAACAGAAGATTGGAGATGCACTCAAATAAAGAGTGCATCCTCCTTATATTTTTAGGATAACAAAAACTAATCATAAAATTCAATGGTCAAAACTCAAAGTTCAAAGTCAACAAACGACATGACTATAGGCTCGCCTTTGCGAGCCATCATCAAATTTGCGATTCCACTTATCTTGGGTTACATCCTTCAACAGATGTATCTCATTATCGATGCCGCCATCGTGGGAAGATGGATTGGCGTGGGAGCTCTTGCGGCAGTTGGCGCATCCAGTTCCATCATGTTTCTCATCATGGGCTTCTGCAACGGCTCCTGTGCCGGTTTTGCCATTCCTGTCGCCCAGGCTTTCGGCGCCAGGGATTATGCCAAGATGCGGGCTTACGTAAGCAACAGCATCCGCATCGCCGTGGTGTTTGCCGTGGTCATCACCTTCCTTTCCTGCATCTTCTGCGGAAAGATTCTGCACCTGGTGAATACGCCGAAGGAGGTGTTCGATGATGCCTACATCTTCCTGATGCTGCAGTTTGCGGCGATTCCTTTCACTATCGCCTACAATCTGCTCTCCGGTCAGATTCGTGCTCTGGGCAACTCGAAACAGCCTTTCTATTTCCTCATTACCGCCTCTGTTATCAACATCATTCTAGATGGCATTCTGATTCTCGGTATGGGGTTAGGTGTAGAGGGAGCAGGTATTGCCACTTGGCTTTCACAGGGAATTTCCGTGCTGCTCTGTATCTGGTTTATCAAGAAGAAGATGCAGATTCTGATTCCGAAGGGTGAGGAAAGGAAATTTGATAATAAGAAGATAAGCATTCTGCTGAACAACGGCGTTCCGATGGGTCTGCAGTTCTCTATTACCGCTATCGGTCTCATCATGCTCCAGAGTGCCAACAACGCTCTGGGAACGGTTTATGTGGCTGCATTTACTGCCTCTATGCGCATCAAATATCTCTTTACCTGCGTATTCGAGAACATTGGAGTGGCGATGGCTACCTATTGCGGTCAGAACCTGGGAGCCAGGAAGTTGGATAGAATCGGTCAGGGCGTAAGGGCTTCCATCAGGATGATGCTGGTTTATTTCGTCTTCACCTTCCTGCTCATCTATCCGTTTGCCGACGAGATGATGATGCTCTTCGTGGATAAGGGCGAGGCTGAGGTGGTAACTTATGCTGCCCAGTTTATGCGCATAGCCAACTATTTCTATCCTTGTCTGGGCTTGCTCACCATCCTGAGATACAGCATCCAGGGGTTGGGTTACAGCAATCTCTCGATGCTGAGTGGCGTAATGGAAATGATAGCGAGATGCGGTGTGAGTCTCTGGCTGGTGCCTGCCCTGGCTTGGACGGGTGTCTGCTTCGGCGACCCTGTGGCGTGGGTCATGGCAGATCTCTTTCTCATTCCCGCCTTCCTGTGGCTTTATAAGCATCTGAAGAAGGAGCAAGTACGATAGGGTATTTTTGACGTTTTAAAAATTTGCATAAAAAAATATTCTGCTAAGGGTTAGGAAAATGAAAATTCGATTGTAATATAGGCAAAAGAAAAGAAAATAAAGTAATGCAAATAAACAAAGAAACGATAGAACAGCTCTTCCGGCAGCATTATCTGAGGATGTACCAATTGGCCAGGGTACTTCTGAAGGACGATGCAGCCAGCAAGGATGTGGTGAGCGAAGTCTTTGCCGATGTGCTCGACGGAAAGACCCAACTGGGTCTTGATAACGAGACAATAGCCAGCGATTCGCCCCTGCCTTCCACTAACGCCGGGAGCTATCTTCTGGTGTGTGTGCGCCATAAATGCCTCAACCTGTTGAGCCGACAGAAGATGAAAGACCGGGTTCATCATCTTCTGAAAGCCGATACTTCGCCTTCGATAGCTCCCCTGGAAGCGACGATTGCCGAAATAGACAAGGAGACCGAAAAGTACGAGGCAATTCAGGCTTATATGGATACTGAACTCACGCCACAAACCCGCAAGGTACTCAATCTCCGTTTTCGGCAGAAATTGAAATATCGGGAGATTGCTACGGAATTGGGCATCAGCGAAGTGGCAGTTTATAAGCATCTGGCGCAAGGCATCAGAAAATTAAAGCAAAAGTTTAACCCTTAGCAGATTTATTATGGACAAGTTTGAAAAAATACTGGATATCATCGACCATCAGGAGAAGTATTCTGATGAGGAGATTCGTGAAATATTGCAGGATGAGGAATGCCGAAAACTCTATCAGACGATGGTGGAAGTGGATTCTGCACTTGAAAGCCCCTCTCCTATTATTAATGTAGATGAGGAATGGGAGAAATTCAGTCAGAAACATCAACTTCAGGAAGTATCCCATCCTATAACTTCCTGGCGTAAACTGGCAGCATCCATCGCCGGCTTTGTCTTGATTTCGGGTATTGCCTTTGCCGCAATCCATACTTACATCAAGCGCAGCCAGGAAACAACCCAGGTAACCGCAGACACTCATCCGGAAGTCATAAAATCAGATTCCGCAAAGCAGATAGCAGCAAAGGATTCCCTGACTCATCCGAAACCAGAAAAGCCAGCCATTCACAAGACTTTCGAGAATGTGGCTTTCGAGCAGATGATTTCAGAGATTGCTTCTTATTATGATTTACAAGTGAAGTTTGAGAATAACGAGGACAAGACCCTCCGCCTCTATTACGAATGGAACAGTCATTCGAGCATCGAGAACATCGTAAAAGAACTGAACCAATTCGAGAATGTAAACATCGAATTGCAACAAAACGAGCTGATTGTAAAATAACAAATAAAAAGCGACATCATTATGAGAAGATTTTCAGCCATCATATTCCTGCTGTGCACGTTCGCCCTGGCGATGAGCGCACAGCACATCCAGCGCAACTATCACGACCGCAGCATGTCGGACGTCCTCATCGACCTCGACAAGGCTTCCAAGCGCTACAAAATCAGTTTCATCTACAACGAACTGGAGGACTTCACAGTTACCCAGAACGTGAAGACAGCCAATATTCCCGATGCCATCCGCAAGGTAATCGGTTTCTATCCGATGCAGATGACCGTGGGCGACAGCCTCATCACCGTGGAGTGCATACGCAAGAGCGAGCGGAAGCTGATAGGCAGACTGATAGACAATCACAATCTTCCTGTAGAATTCGCCAATATCCAGCTGCTCAACCCGAAGGATTCCTCCTTTCTCTGTGGAGGCGTGAGCAACGCCAATGGCGATTTCGTCATCCCCTGCCAGCAGAAGCAGGTCCTCATGAAGGTTTCTTTCGTGGGCTACAAGACGATTTGCAAGCTGGTACCTATTGCCCGCATCGGAAATGTGAGGATGCAGGCAAATTCATACCTGTTGAAAGGGGTGACCGTTGAAGCCGCAAGGGTTGTAGAAAAAGTAGATAGACAAATCATCTTCCCTACAAAAGAGCAGGTGAAAACGGCTTCCAATGGTTATGATCTGTTGGACAACTTGTCTTTGCCTACCATTATCGTAAATCGAGCAGAACGCAAAGTTCAGTCATTAAAGGGCGGAGATGTGCAAATACGCATCAACGATGTCAAGGCTAGCATGCAAGATGTATTGGCTTTGCAGCCGGATGAAGTTACAAAGGTGGAATTCATCAATGTTCCAGGACTCAAATATGGAGACAGCAATCTGGATGCAGTCATCAACTACCAGGTCCGCCGACGCTATGCCGGTTATGTGGGTGGAGTTTCTACGATGCAAGGCACCAAGGCAGGTTTCAATAATAGCGACGGTTATTTCAAATACAATGTGAAGAAATCGGAATTCAGCATCAACTACAGTTTCTCCTATCGCTCGGTAGAGGAACGAAGCTATGAGAGTCTCGGTACTTATCATCTGCCCACAGGAGAAACTCTACATCGCAATTATTTAGGTTATGATTCTCCGTTCCTATACACCACCAATAATGTACAGTTGGGTTATAATCTTAGTGAGCCAGACAAATATACATTGAATGTACGGTTGAATTTCTACAATCACAACAGTCCTGTGAGAGGCATGAACCAGCTTTATCAGGAAAGCGGCAAGGCAAATCAATATCTGCAAAACAACAGAAAAATGCTGGAGCAGATTCCATCTCTGGACATTTATTATTCGCTCAACATGCCCCATGACCAGAACCTGGCTCTGAACCTGGTGGGTACTTACATCGGCACAGATTACCAGTATCGTATGAGGGAATATACGTTCAACAAATCGCCGGAGGAATCTGTAAAGAACGCTCCGCTGACCGATTACAGTTATGATGCAACTGGTAGAAAGCGCTCTCTTATTGGTGAAGGAACATACAGCAAGAACTGGAAACAGATGGCTTTATCGGTAGGTGGACAATATAATATCAGCCACACAGATAACATCTATGTGGGAAGCAGTAATGCTGATACGGAATTGAAGTACAGCAATCTCTATCTTTTCACCCAGCTACAGGGACAGCAGAAGTGGTTCAGTTATCAGGTGGGAGTTGGCGCAACCAGGTCTTCCATCCATCAGGGGGAGAACGGATACAGCAAATGGCTGTTTCGACCACAGGTAACTTTACAGGCAAAGGCTAGCGACCATCTGAGTTTTAAATGGAGCAGCAAAATCACGTCAGACATCCCAAGCCTTTCCGACTTGAGCGAGTTGCGCCAATATTCCAACAGCTTTGAGGCGCGTGACGGCAATAGCGGTCTGAAGCCATTTACCGGCTACAACAATACCTTGTCGGCTTCCTGGAACATTCCGCTGATGTCTGTGTACCTGGAGGGAAACTGGACGTATTACGACAAGCCTATAGCTACTTCTATCTTGCCCGAAAAGCGAGAGGATGGCTCTTATCTCTTTGTGAGCAAACCGGAGAATCAGAAGAGTCATGATTACAAGCACCTGCTGTTGACTCCTGAAGTTCACCTCATCAAGGATCATCTGGATTTGAACCTTATGTGCGAGTATCAGAATGTCAAGACAAAGGGTTTGGATTATTCCCACGAGTTCAATTACTTCAGTTATGGAGCAGAAATTCGGTACATGACGGGCAATTGGAACATTGGCTATGGTGCCTATAAGGTGGAAAAGAGTTTTTGGGGAGAAAAGACAAACGGCGGAGAGCCAACCTCCAATCTTGCCGTAACCTACAGTTATAAGAACTGGCAGTTTGGCGTTCTCGGATTATTCGTATTCTATCCTCATGGCTGCGTGTATAAGGATGAACTTTTCAACAAGTATGTGCAGCAGAAGAACAAGGTACGCCTTGCTGACCAGGGCAACATGCTTGTCTTTACTGCCAGCTTCAACTTCAGCCATGGCCGCAAATACCATACAGGCAGCCGTAAGCTGAACAATAGCGATAGAGATAATGGTATCAGATAGAGCGACGACTTGTAGTTATAAAAAATAATCTTTCTAACTGGGAAAATATTTTTTTCCAGTTAGAAAGATGAAATTCTATTATTCAGTATTCGTTATGGAAAACCTTATAGGGGTCCATCTGCTGCATTTTTTCCTTTATTTTCTGCTCTATTCCCTCTGATGGTTCCGGAATTTCGGCACCCATTTTCTTGGCTGCAGCCTCATCCTCGGCAGCACCTGCACTATCACCCAGACTTCTGCGAACCTCGCTGCGCTCACGATAAGCATCAATAGAGAAAGGATTTACATCCATCACCTTACCGTAGGTCTGTTCAGCCTCCTCCATCTTTCCCTGCGCCTTCTCTACACGAGCCTTCAGCAACAGCACATCCTCGTTGCCCGGAATATGCTCATAGAGGAAAGTTGCATCGAGTTCTGCCTCGGAAAGCTGAGCCTGATCCAACAGGATGCTGCCACGAAGCAATCGGGCGGCATAGAAATCCTCACGCTTGCCTATCGCCTCAGTCAGCATCGACACGGCACGGGGTGCATCGCCCAGCCCTCTGCAGGCTCTGGCATAGAAGAAATACGTCTCTACATTCTCAGCATCCAGCTGCAGAGCCTTATCGCATACCTCCAACATGGCAGTATAGTTCTCCATCATATACGCCACATCCGCCATACGCAGCAACACCGCCACGTTGTCGGTCTGGGCTTCCGAGAGAATCTGCAACTGCTCATAGGCTTTCTGCAGATCACCCATAGAGATGTAAGCCTGCGAGAGATAGTCGCGGCATTCCAAATCTTCGGCATTCAACTGCAGAGCGTGTTCCAAAGACTTGGCTGCAAGGTCAAATTGATGCATGCGGAGAGCACGAACACCATCATATTTCACCATATCGAAGTCTTTTTCCTTCTCCTGTTTCACTTCTTCAGTAGTCTTTTGACCACCAAATAGCTTTTTCAATATGTTCATAATTCAACAGTTTATTTAGGTTTTGAATTGTTTATTGTTGAAATCGTATCAAACGACAGGGCAAAGATACAAATAAAAGCCCAAAAACGCCTGCTTTTTGGAAGAAATATTTTCTTTTTTCTGATTACGAGAAGAAGGTGACAAACTTAGACGCACGAATACCATCCACATAAACATCTGCTTGATAGGGAGTTAGAATTGTTTTTGATTTCAGCTAAAGGCTTCAAAAATCTCAGTCTCAGTTGTCTCAGTTATTTTTCAAGTACCCCCTCTTTTTC
>JAJXBQ010000400.1:0-1556 GCA_021640525.1 Segatella copri | reverse complement strand
CAGACGAATTAGAAAAAATATCCTGGGAAGAGACGACAAAAGCCATCTATTCCAAAACAGATGCTGACGTACGCCGTGCGTTGGGTAAAAAAGAGCATCTGGATGTCAACGACTTTATGGCGCTGATTTCACCTGCCGCCACTCCTTATCTGGAAGTGATGGCACGCCTTAGTCAGAAATATACGATGGAACGGTTCGGTAAGACTATCTCCATGTTCGTACCGCTCTACCTGACTAATTCATGTACCAACTCCTGCGTCTATTGCGGTTTCCACATCAGCAATCCGATGAAGAGAACGATACTGACAGAGGAAGAGATTGTCAACGAATACAAAGCCATCAAACGACTGGCTCCTTTTGAAAATCTACTGCTCGTAACCGGTGAAAACCCTGCCGCAGCAGGTGTTCCCTACATTGCCCGGGCGCTGGATTTGGCAAAACCTTATTTCAGCAACCTGCAAATTGAAGTAATGCCCCTTAAAGCAGAAGAATATCAGGAACTGACTAATCATGGTCTGAATGGAGTGATCTGTTTTCAAGAGACTTACCATAAAGCAAATTACAAGACATATCATCCGAGAGGCATGAAGTCTAAATTCGAATGGCGTGTAGACGGCTTCGACCGTATGGGACAGGCAGGTGTACATAAGATTGGCATGGGTGTCCTGATCGGTCTGGAAGAATGGCGGACAGACGTAACGATGATGGCTTATCATCTGCGTTATCTGCAGAAGCATTATTGGAAAACAAAATACAGCGTAAATTTCCCGCGTATGCGTCCGTCTGAAAATGGCGGATTCCAACCGAATGTAGTCATGAACGACCGGGAACTGGCTCAACTTACATTCGCGATGCGAATCTTCGACCACGACGTAGATATCTCCTATTCCACCCGTGAAAGTGCAGAAATCCGAAATCACATGGCAACGCTCGGTGTTACAACCATGAGTGCGGAGAGTAAAACTGAACCGGGAGGATATTACAGTTATCCTCAAACCCTGGAACAATTTCACGTAAGTGATGAGCGAAAGGCGGTTGAAGTGGAACGTGACTTGAAGAAACTAGGTCGCGAACCAGTTTGGAAAGATTGGGATCAGTCTTTTGATTTTAAAAGATAGGCAGATGCGATACGATAGACAAATCATACTTCCCGAAATCGGAGAAGAAGGTCAGAAGAAACTGCAGGAAGCCAAAGTGCTTATTGTAGGTGTGGGAGGGCTAGGCTCTCCCATCGCTCTCTACCTGGCAGGCGCCGGTGTGGGATGTCTCGGACTGGTAGATGACGATTTGGTAAGCATCACTAACCTGCAACGACAAGTTCTCTATTCCGAAAAAGAATTGGGTAAACCGAAAGCTATCTGTGCAGCGGAACGGCTCTCCGCTCTCAACAGCGAGATCAGAATACATCCCTACTCTACCAGGTTGACAAAAGAAAATGCTTATCATATCATTCAGGAATATGATATAGTAGTCGACGGCTGTGACAACTTTGCCACCCGCTACCTGATTAACGATATCTGCATTGAACAGAAAAAGCCATACGTATATGGTGCTAT
>JAJXBQ010000399.1:1225-1561 GCA_021640525.1 Segatella copri | reverse complement strand
GCTATAAGGTGCGTGCCTACACACATGCCTGGATTGACGACAATACACTCATCATCATGTCTACCAATGGCGGGAAAGACCAAGTGATTTATACAAAGCTGAACGCAAAAGACCTGACAATCCTCGATGAAGGTACTCTGAACATACCTGATCCTACCAACTGGACCAAGCTGACAAGCTCCGGTATCCTTACCTACCGCAAATCGGACAATAGATTGTACTACTTCTATTATTGGAAAGAAAAAGCCGGTCTGACAATTGCAAGCGAACAAGAGCCTAATTTCCACACAGCCATCATCAATCCGGTAACTATGGAAGTAGAAAAAGACATCAAAT
>JAJXBQ010000399.1:0-1215 GCA_021640525.1 Segatella copri | reverse complement strand
ACATCAAATCTCCCGTTGAAGGTGAAATGGCAGGAAGTGCCTATGGAGAGCTGATGCAAAACTGCGTGATGTATGACGAAGCAGACAACCTCTACCTGGCTTGTTTCCATGAAGAGGCAAGTGGTATTGAAAAGGGGATGCTACTACGCATTAAGGTAGGCGCAACAGAATTTGACACTTCCTACAACGGTTATCAAAATGCAGACGGTAAGTTGATGACAGTTCAGTATTTAGGAAACAACAAAGCTTTGGTCTATGCTCGCAATGACAAAGCTCCTATCAGCGATAAAGCAGCTGCTGCAGGAATCAAAAAGCCTACAGCTATCGATGCATTCTCACACTACTATACCGTCATCGACCTTGCCACCGGAACCAAGACACGCTTAAGCTATGATGGCAAGGAAATCGGTTACAGCGGCGGTCGCTTCTCACAGCGTTCTGTCATCTTCAACAACAAAGCATACATTGGTGTAAACACTGAAGAAGATGCCAACGCCGTTATCTACATCTATGACATCAAGACCGGTAATGTAGAGAAAGGAGCCGAAGTGGACGGACGCTTCTACTTCGATATGATACGTGTCATAGAGAACGATTAAAACAAGCATCAGTATTTATGAAGAATTTGTTTGTCTTTTTATTCCTTTGTAATTTCCTCCTCCTCTGCCATGCGCACGGGGGAGGCAATTACGAGCACAGCGATATGCTTGCAAGTATGAAACCCGGTGACAAGGCCGCCCTGCTCATGGTGCACTTCGGCACTACGCATGACGATACCCGTGCCCTCACCATTGATGCCATCAACGCCAAGGCACAAGCCGCCTTCCCGGAGTTGAAGTTCCAAGAAGCCTATACGTCGCGCATCATCATCCGCCGCTTGAAAGAGCGCGGCATCACGAAGCTGACTCCACTGGATGCCATGCTGAAACTGCGCAGCGAAGGTTACACACACCTCATCGTGCAGAGCACCAACATCATTGACGGAGTAGAAATGGAATCACTCCTCCGGGATGTGGAAAGCGCACTGCCCTTCTTCAAGGAAATACGCGTAGGTACTCCCCTGCTCTACTCTATAGAAGATGCAGAGAAGGTGGCAGATATTCTGGGCAACCGCTACAACGTCCCGGCACAAGGCAAAAAGGCTGCCAAAGAAAACTTCGTGCTTGTGGGCCACGGCACGTGTACGCCTGCCACGGCCATCTAGAGTCAGATAGA
>JAJXBQ010000398.1:0-1562 GCA_021640525.1 Segatella copri | reverse complement strand
AATACTGGGTAGCCTATTAGATAGACATTTACTTAATGAATAAAATAAGATTAAGAAAATGAGTAAACTCAATGAAATGACAGACGAAGAGTTGGCCTTGGCTTATGTCAGGGGCGACAACAGAGCCTTTGACCTGTTGCTTTCCCGCAACGAGGTGAAACTGTTCTCTTATATCCTTTTCGTGGTTCACGATGAGGATCTGGCGAATGATATCTTCCAGGAGACATTCGTAAAGGCAATCAGTCGTTTACATGCTGGTCAGTATTCCAGTTCGGGCAAATTTATTTCGTGGTTAATGCGCATAGCGCATAATGTCATCATCGACGGTTATCGCAGTCAGTGTGTGTTCCGCATGGTAGAACAGGGGAACGATAATGATCTTTCCTGTCTGCGAGGCGAAGATTTTCAGGCAGACTGTGCTGAGCAGGAGATGGTACGCAAACAGGTGCTCCGTGATGTGAAGAAACTGGTAGACTTTCTGCCGGCTCCACAACGCGAAGTGGTTTATATGCGTTTTTATCAGCAGATGTCTTTCAAGGATATAGCCGAGTGTACCAATGTGAGTATCAATACGAGTCTGGGAAGAATGCGTTATGCGCTCCTTAACCTCCGCAAGATGGCTAAGGAGCACAATATCTATCTGAATCTTGATTAGTGGAGTTCTTTCAAGGCATGGATGGTAGCATAAGGGTCTGTGCTCTTGAATACATAACTTCCGCTTACCAGCACGTCTACTCCGGCTTTTACCAGTCTTGGAGCAGTTTCTGCCTGCACGCCGCCATCTACCTCGATGAGTGCCTGGCTTCCGCTCTCTTTGATGAGCTGGCGCAGACGGCCTATCTTCTTGATGGTGTTCTCGATGAATTTCTGTCCGCCGAAGCCTGGGTTAACGCTCATCAAAAGTACCATGTCTACATCGCAGATGATGTCTTCCAGCACACATACCGGGGTAGAAGGGTTGAGGGTAACTCCTGCCTTCATGCCTGCTGCATGAATCTGCTGGATGGTGCGGTGCAGATGGGTGCAGGCCTCGTAGTGCACGTTCATCATCATGGCACCGAGCTTGGCAGTCTGCTCAATGTAATTTTCCGGGTGCTGTATCATAAAGTGGACGTCGAGGGGCTTGGTGCACACCTTGCTCACGGCTTCTATCACAGGGAAGCCGAACGAGATGTTGGGCACGAAGACGCCGTCCATCACATCGAGGTGGAGCCAGTCGGCCTCACTCTTGTTAATCATCTCTATATCACTCTTCAGGTCAATGAAGTTGGCTGAGAGCAATGAAGGGGATACCATTGTTTTCATCTTTCTTCTTCTTTTAGTTAGGATAGCACACCTTTAGCTTCCCATTTTGCACCATGGTATGATAGGAGTAGGCTATCTGCTTGATGAAGTAGATGGTCTGAGCCGAAGGTCTCATTTTCTTTGGTGTAAATACTTGCTTCATAGGCGTGAATCTTTAAATTTGAATAATACTTCTTGTTATTTGTTGATTTCAGAACGGGCATGTCTTGAGGATGAGTTTTCCTCTTTCCGTAACCTGTTCTCTAAATAAATAACGG
>JAJXBQ010000397.1:0-1563 GCA_021640525.1 Segatella copri | reverse complement strand
AAACATTGAAATTTCAATAAGGATAATTACAAATATGAAACAAACAAAGATTGTCGCTTCCATCAGTGATCGTAGATGTGATCAGGATTTTATCCGAAAACTGTTTTTCGCCGGTATGAACGTTGTTCGTATGAATACTGCTCATGCCACAGAAGAGGGTATACGCACCATCGTAAAGAATGTAAGAGCCGTGTCTCCACATATTGGTATTATGATTGATACCAAAGGTCCTGAGGTGCGAACTACAGGTGTGAAGGAACCTATCCACTACAATGTTGGTGATGTAGTGAAAATCTTTGGACGTCCGGAAATGGAGTCTTCTCATGATATTGTGAATGTGAGCTATCCTGACATCGCAGCCGATGTTAAGGTAGGTGATGATTTGCTCTTCGATGATGGTGAACTCGATATGAAGATTATCGACAGCCAGGGTCCTATGCTGGTTGCCGAGGTTCAGAACGAGGGAGTGCTCGGGGCTCACAAGAGCGTGAATGTGCCGGGAGAGCATATCGACTTGCCTGCACTGACAGAGAAAGACCGCCGAAATATTGAACTCGCTATCGAGTTGGATATTGATTTCATCGCTCACTCTTTTGTGCGCAATGCAGCGGATGTGAAGGCAGTTCAGGATATCTTGGACGCTCACAACAGTGATATCAAGATTATCTCTAAGATTGAAAATCAGGAAGGTGTTGATAATATTGACGAGATTATTGATGCCTGCTATGGTATCATGGTTGCCCGTGGTGACCTGGGTATCGAGGTGCCAATCGAGAGAATTCCAGGCATCCAGCGCCGCATCATCTCTAAGTGTGTGAAGGCGCAGAAACCGGTAATCGTAGCAACACAGATGTTGCATACCATGATTAAGAATCCACGTCCTACCCGTGCTGAGGTAACTGATATTGCCAATGCTATCTTCTATCGCACCGATGCGCTGATGCTTTCTGGTGAGACAGCAAGCGGTAAGTATCCTGTAGAAGCAGTGCAGACCATGGCCCGTATTGCTGAGCAGGCAGAGAAGGACAAGTCTCCACTGAATGATATTGATCCAATGGAAGATGGTAAGATTGACCAGAAACTCTTCCTGGCTCATGCTGCCATTGAGGCTACAAAGAAGTTGGGTGTTGCTGGTATTATTACCGATGGCGAGACCGGTCAGACTGCACGCGACCTGGCAGCCTTCCGTGGTCCAAATCCGGTATTGGCAATCTGCTATAAGGAGAAACTCCAGCGCTGGTTGAATCTGAGCTATGGTATTATTCCAATTCATCAGAAGGATCAGGTTTCTACCAAGGCTATGTTTACTGCAGCGGTACGTATGCTTCGCCAGAAAGGCTATTTAGGTGAGGAGGATAAGATTGCTTATCTGAGCGGTAGCTTTGGAGAGGGTGGAGGCACAACCTTCGTTGAGATTAATAAAGTGAAGAAGATTTTCGATAACAGTTATAGCTTTAATTTGCCATCAAATGGCATCGAAGATAAGTAAAAAAGGCTATTATTTCAAAAAAAAATAGACGTAAATAGAATTATTGGTGCAAAAATTTGCAGTATTCAAAAAAA
>JAJXBQ010000396.1:0-1567 GCA_021640525.1 Segatella copri | reverse complement strand
ATTGTCAACTGTTTGCTATAAACTATAAACTATTAACTGTTAACTGAAAATTAGTCAACCTTTGGCACATCCTTGAGGAACTGCTGGATTTCTTCATCACTTACTGAATAATTGTGCAAATCGCCATTAATATAGCTATCGTAAGACGGCATATCGATAAGACCATGGCCTGAGAGGCAGAACAGGATAACCTTCTCCTTGCCCTCTTCCTTAGCCTTCAGAGCCTCACGTATAGTGGCCGCAATCGCATGACAGCTCTCTGGAGCAGGAATGATACCCTCGGTCTGTGCAAAGAGCATACCCGCCTTGAATGACTCCAGCTGAGGGATATCTACACCATGCAGGTAACCATCCTTCAGAAGCTGGGAGATAATCATGCCCGCACCATGATAACGGAGACCACCGGCATGAATGTTGGCAGGCTTGAAATCATGACCCAGAGTAAACATTGGCAGCAATGGAGTGTAACCTGCCTCATCACCGAAATCATACTCGAACTTACCGCGAGTCAGCTTAGGACAGCTCTCCGGCTCTGCAGCAATAAACTCAGTATGGCGCTCGCCTGTGAAGTTGTGACGGAGGAATGGGAAGGCAATACCACCAAAGTTACTACCACCACCGAAACAAGCAATCACCTGATCAGGATACTCACCTGCCATCGCCATCTGCTTCTCTGCCTCTAGACCGATGATGGTCTGGTGAAGTGCCACATGATTGAGCACAGAACCCAGCGTATACTTACAGCCCGGTGTGGTTGTAGCCAGCTCAACAGCCTCACTGATGGCTGTACCGAGCGAACCAGGATGATGAGGATCGCGTGTGATGATATTCTTACCGGCACGGGTACTCATGGAAGGAGAACCCTCTACAGTGGCTCCAAACGTACGCATGATGCTGGAACGGTATGGTTTCTGCTGCATGGTAATCTTTACCTGATAAACTGCTGCCTCCAGGCCGTAGAGTTTTGCTGCATAAGAGAGGGCTGCACCCCACTGGCCTGCACCAGTCTCTGTAGTGACATTGGTATCCCCCTCCTGCTTACAGTAATAGCACTGAGGAATCGCTGAATTGATTTTATGAGAACCTAACGGGTTGGTACTCTCATTCTTGAAGTAGATATGCGCTGGTGTACCAAGTGCCTCCTCAAGGGCATAAGCACGTACAAGAGGTGTTGAACGGTAGAAGGTGTACTTCTCCAGCACATCTTCCGGAATGTCAATCCAGGCATGCTCTGTATCAAGTTCCTGCTTTGAGCACTCCTTATTAAATACGTGTGACAAATCATCAGCATTCATTGGCTGGTGTGTCTGAGGGTTCAACGGTGGCAAAGGCTTGTTAGGCATATCTGCCTGAATGTTGTACCACTGAGTAGGAAGTTCCTGCTCGCTTAAGATGTACTTTTTCTGTCTCATATTTATATATATGTTTAAAATTGTTGTATGCCTGAACAAAGGTACAAATAAAAAATGAAATAAAAAACTTTTTTATGCGTTTTTCCACTATTTTTTTATTTTTATCCAATAAAATAGTTCATTCTACAGGTATTATTTGTTATATAAGTGTATTT
>JAJXBQ010000395.1:0-1575 GCA_021640525.1 Segatella copri | reverse complement strand
GCTTTCAGGTAAGAAGTTGTAGCGTCGGGTTTAGCAACTGCGTTCAGAGTTTGAGAAGCTTTGCTGTAATCCTTAGTCAGGATCTGAGCCAAAGCAGCGTTGTTAGACTTAACTGAACCGAAAGAGTTAGCGGCCTTAGCCCATTCGCCCTGTTCCAGATACAGAACACCCAGAGCTTCGCCTAATTCAGCAACGCCTGCTGCGCTACCGAACAACTGTTGAGCCTTAGCCTGGTCACCCTTAGTCAGAGCGATCAAACCTAAGTTCATGTTAGCTTCCGGATTAGCTTTTACAGAGTTTGATTTGTTGAACATCTGTTCTGCCTTAGCCAGGTCGCCGGCACGGAATGCCATCATACCGATGTTGTTCCAAGTGCGGTAGCAGTTAGGATACAGTTCAGAAGCCTTTGTATAGATAGCCATCTTTTCTGCGTCGTTGTTAGTCAGAGTAGCAGCGTACAGAATTTCTTCGATGTTCAGTTCAGAAGGATTGCTCTTGGCTAATGCGCTGATTTCGTCATCAGACTTGCCGATGATTTCGATGTTGGCAGTCAAACGAGAACGACGAAGTTGCGGCAAGATTGTTTCTGCCAGATCAGAGTAAACAGCAGAGATATTCTTGATTTCTTTTTCTCTTGTTTCGGGATCCTGGTACATAGAGATAACTCTCAGTACGAGGTCTTTATCTTGCAAGTTAGATGCAGCTACCAATTCTTTGAAGCCTTCCCAGTCCTGAGCAGTGTAACGAGCGTCAACCGGAGCGTCAACCTTCATCTTCTTCAATTCTTTAGACAGGTATTTGCTTGTGTTGCCTTCACGTCTTTCAGCCAAGCCAGTGTTCAGTTTAACACCACCATCAGGAGAAGCGTAAGCAGAGATTTCGATTGCTACGTTCTGGTTAGGAGCCTCGTCTGCATTCTTAACAAGTTCTTTCCATTCTTTGATTGCGTCAGAGTTCAACTCTTGAGCACGCAGGTTAGCCTGTTGGATAAGGAACATGATGTTTGCGTCGTGAGCTTCTTTGATGATACGTTGGAATTTGTCTGCTGCAATAGCTGCATTAGCAGTAGCTGCGTCAGCCAGTTCGGATGTAGCGATCACACCTTCTCCGATTTTTACATCCGGCAATTTAACTGTCTTGTTCTTGATCTTTGCGTCGAAAGTCAGATACAATTCAGATTTCTTCATTTCCGGTTTGTAAGTGAAAGCAGATTTCATGGTTACGTTAGCACCTTCTTTCTGTGGGATAACTTGGTTGTTGCCCTTTACTTTTTCACCTTGGTAAGTGTAAGATGTTCCCCATGCTTCACCACCGGCATAACGAAGAACCGGAGTCACAGTTACAACTGCTTTTTTGTTGAACCATTTTGCAGGGAATGTGGCATTAATAGTCACAGGAACTTTGCCTCCGATGGCCTCAAGCGGCTGCGGTTCAGCTTTGATGTACTCTTCAGCTAACGGTTTCAACTTGTTTGAACAAGAAGAAAAAGTCAGAATTGCTGCCAATACGAGGAAAGGCATTAAATACTTTTTGTTCATAATTTGATGTAAGTTTAAAATGTTACTATGTTAATAT
>JAJXBQ010000394.1:0-1576 GCA_021640525.1 Segatella copri | reverse complement strand
AAGGAAGAGCCGAAAGTGGAAAAGGTGGAAGTAATTGCACCGAAACCTGCACCGGTAGAACAGCCAGTAGTAGCGCCGAAACCTGCAGTGGAGACAAAACCGGTAGAAGTTGAGAAAGTAGTAGTGGAAGAAGTAAAGAAAGAAGAGCCGAAGGTGGTAGAAACTGCACCTGTGAAGGCAGAAGAACGTAAAGTAGAAAGAACGGCAGAAGTAACTGCAACAGTGACAACTCCGACTGAAGAAAATGCGTCGAAAGAAAATGAGGTGTTTAAAATCCGTCAACCGGAACTGGGAGCGAAGATCAATGTCATCGGTCAGATTGACCTGGCTGCATTGAACCAGTCTACCCGTCCTAAGAAGAAATCGAAGGAAGAAAAACGCCGTGAACGCGAAGAAAAAGAAAAAGTTCGTCAGGATCAGAAGAAACTGATGAAGGAAGCTATCATCAAGGAAATCCGTAAAGAGGACAGTAAACAGGCAAAACCGGGCGTAAAAGATAATAATGCCGATGCTGCCAGAAAGAAACGGAATCGTATCAACAAAGAGAAGGTGGATGTCAACAATGTGGCAACTTCCAACTTTGCTGCTCCGAGACCCAATACTCAGACCGGTAAAGGTGGTGGTAACCATCCCCGTCCTCAGGGTCAAGGCCAGGGACAGGGCAATAATAATAACAAGAAGAATAATAATAAGGATCGCTTCAAGAAGCCGGTTATCAAGCAGGAGGTTAGCGAAGAAGATGTAGCAAAGCAGGTAAAAGAAACTTTGGCACGTCTGACAACCAAGGGTAAGAACAAGACTTCTAAGTACCGCAAGGAAAAACGTGAAATGGCTTCCAACCGTATGCAGGAACTGGAAGATCAGGAAATGGCAGAAAGCAAGGTACTGAAGCTGACTGAGTTCGTAACGGCTAACGAGTTGGCAACGATGATGGACGTATCAGTCAATCAGGTTATTGCAACTTGTATGAGTATCGGTATGATGGTTTCCATCAACCAGCGTCTGGATGCGGAAACAATCAATCTGGTAGCCGAAGAGTTTGGTTTCAAGACCGAATATGTAAGTGCGGAAGTGGCACAGGCTATCGTGGAAGAAGAAGATGCTCCGGAAGATTTGCAGCCACGTGCTCCGATCGTAACGGTGATGGGACACGTTGACCACGGTAAGACATCCTTGCTTGACTACATCCGTAAGGCGAATGTAATTGCCGGTGAAGCCGGAGGTATTACACAGCACATCGGTGCTTACAACGTACAGTTGGAAGACGGACGCCGTATTACGTTCCTGGATACTCCGGGTCATGAGGCGTTTACCGCTATGCGTGCCCGTGGTGCGAAAGTAACGGATATCGCGATCATTATTGTGGCAGCCGATGATAACGTGATGCCGCAGACGAAGGAAGCGATCAATCATGCGATGGCAGCAGGTGTACCTATTGTATTTGCAATCAATAAGGTAGATAAGCCGACTGCTAATCCGGACAAGATTAAAGAAGAACTGGCTGCAATGAACTATCTCGTGGAAGAATGGGGTGGTAAATATCAGTCACAAGATATCTCTGCCAAGAAAGGTATGG
>JAJXBQ010000393.1:0-1578 GCA_021640525.1 Segatella copri | reverse complement strand
GTTATCATTGCACACTCCTTTGCACGTATCTTCTTCCGTAATGCTATCAACATCGGTTTACCTGTAATTGAAATCGGTGAACAAGTTGATCGTATCGATGCAGGCGATGCTATCGGCGTAGACTTGTCTAAAGGTATCGTGTACAACTTGACTAAAAATGAACAATACCAAGGGACTGAGTTGCCACAATTCATTCAAGATATTGCGGCAGCTGGTGGTCTTGTGAACTTTGCGAAAAACCGCAAATAAGGGCGAGCCAAACACTCGTCTCAAGCCTCCACTGGCCGGGTCTGACTTCGGCCTGCGGCCTCCGCAGGGCCAAAGTCGTTTTCGACGAGCATTCGGCTCTTGGGAGTGTGAAGGTTCGACACAGGCTATATAGACCTGAATAGTGCAATAAAGGCTGATGAGTTTGTGGCTCATCTATGAGCATTTACTATATGGAGAGGTAATATGAGCGAAAAGAATATCGTATTGATTCCTGGTGATGGTATCGGTACTGAGATTATTGCTGCAGCGAAGGCTGTGTGTGATGTGGCTTTTGAGAAAGCTAATGTAAAGGTTAATTGGATTGATAAAAAAGCGGGCGGTGCGTCTATTGATGCATATGGTGTGCCTTTGACTGAGGATACTATCGAGGCTTGTAAAGCAGCTGATGCTGTATTGCTTGGTGCTGTAGGTGGTCCTAAATGGGATAATGTAGATCCTTCTATCCGTCCTGAAAAAGCAATCCTTGGCCTTCGTAAGGAGCTTGGTTTGTTCTGCAACTTACGTCCTGTAAAAATCTATCCTTCTTTGCAAGAGTATTCCCCACTTAAAAAGGAACTTGTACAAGATGTAGATTTCGTTATCGTTCGTGAGTTAACTGGTGGTATTTACTTCGGTGAACGCGAAGAGGCACAAGGCGAAGGTGCTAACGAGTTTGCATGGGATAAAGAAACATACAGCCGTTACGAAGTAGAGCGCATCATGGACATCGCTATGGAAACAGCGCGCAAACGTAACAAAAAGGTTGTATCCGTAGATAAAGCAAACGTATTGGCTTCTTCTCGTTTGTGGCGTAAAATCGCTCAAGAGAAAGCAGCTGCTAATCCAGATATCGCAACAGATTACTTCTACGTAGATAATACAGCGATGCAACTTGTTGTAAATCCTGCACAGTTCGACGTTATTGTTACAACAAACTTGTTCGGCGATATCTTGTCTGACGAAGGCGCTGTTATCTCTGGTTCTATCGGGCTTTTACCATCTGCATCCATGGGTACTGGTACAGCATTGTACGAGCCAATCCACGGTTCTGCACCAGACATTATGGGCCAAAACTTGGCGAACCCATTGGGTACAATCTTGTCCGCAGCTATGATGTGCCGTCATTCCCTTGATTTACCTCAAGTGGCTGACGCTATTGAAAAAGCTGTTGAACAAGTGCTCGTTGATGGTTACCGAACAGGTGATATCTACCGCGAAGGTTTAAAACGCGTAGGTACCACAGAAATGGCGCAAGCTGTAATCGAACGTCTATAATCGTATATAACAAGATTTTGAAAGTTCATAAAGTGAACTAAATCATTTCAAAAC
>JAJXBQ010000122.1:0-10424 GCA_021640525.1 Segatella copri | reverse complement strand
CAATATAGGCAGAATATCGTTAGAAAGGGGGAAAACAGTTCAAACGATTGCACGTTTTTTTGACATAAATCAAAAAATAACGAATAAAACACGCATTTTCATGCATTTTGTACCTAGAAATAGGTAGAAACCCCTATCTTTGCAAGCAGTTAACAAATATCAATAGGTTATGAATGATTTAATTAAGGTAAATTCAGAAAATCAGAATCAGGCTATCGATAGATGCCAACAGATTCTTCAGGATCGCCGTGAAGCTCTTGCTGCTAAGGCAAAGAGAAGAGGCTAATCCCCTTCAAAGACACGAAGTAAAAGGAGGAAAAGATGAAGTTCTTATAAGGACGCATCCTTTCTTTTTAAAGAGAGATTTTTCGAAACGACTCTTAAATGATGAGTTTCAGAAATTTTGGGAAAAGAAAAAAACGTAAAAATCCCGTTGTCAGCCATCCGGCTTGTACAACGGGATTTTTTCGTTTATTATATCTAGTCCGAGATTTTACTTCTCGTTCTTCACAGCCTTCATGATAATCTCGAAGTGATTACCACTCTTCAAGATGACATTCTTCAGGAAGTCTGAAATCTCAGATGCCTTCAGATTCTTCACCATCTCCTTGTAATCGCTATGAGTATCAACACCCATACGCTCGAATGTGCTCAATGCACCGAGCCAATAGCCATTAGTCTTTTCGCTAACAGCAGCCTGCTTCAGGAGAATCTCCTTTACCTTCTGAAGGTCTTCTGCATTTGGCTGAGCTACGGTCTCTTCCATACCCTTGAAGAAGTAAGGAATAGCAATATCCGACTTCTCTGGGTTCAACTGAGCCACGGCTGAAATAGAGATGGCTGCCTTGTTGTCATAATCGCGAAGCAAACCATAGTTTGCACCTGCATGATAAGCAGCACTAAGTTCCTCACGGATAGTACGCAAATACTTCATCTCCAAAAGGCGGGCTGAAACATCAGCAAGAACCATATACTGCAAGGTGAATGGAGCCTTGGTATACCAGATTTCTGTAGCCTGGTTCTGTGGGTTCTCCATTGCTTTGGTAAAGACATTGCTTACCTTACCATTAGCATAAGGAATCTGCTTGTTCTTCAGCTTGAAGCCATTGTTTGGCAGACTGGCAATATACTGCTCAATGAGTGGGAGGAGAGTCTTCTCATCATAGTTACCTACGAAATAGAAGGTGAAGTCCTTGGCATTGCCGTAGAACTGCTTACCAATCTCCAGGATACGGTCGTAATTGAGATCCTTGATGTCGCTTGCCTCTGGCACACGGGCAAGTTTGCTGCCCAAATAGAGGGTACTCTGAACAGAATCCTGATATACGAGGCTTGGGTTGTTGCTCTTGTTGGCAAGAACAGTAGCCATCATACTCTTCATATTGTCGAAGCTCTTCTGGTCCTTGCTTACTGCGGTCATCTTGAGATAGATGAGCTGCATCAGGGTTTCGATGTCCTTAGGAGTAGAATTACCCTTCAAACCATGATTGAATGGACTCAAGCTGAACGAAACGCCAGCCTGCTTACCAGCCATAGCCTTTTCAAGTTCATTACTTGAGAAATTGCCAAGACCACTGGCATCGAGAACATCAGCTGCGAATGCCGCATTCATGAAGTCTGCCTTGCCGAAAGTAGAATAACCCACATTGGCTGAAGCTGCGAAGGCAATCTCGTTGTCCTTGAAATCGGTCTTCTTCAATACCACCTTAGCGCCATTAGAAAGAGTCAACTCCTTGAAGCCCAACTTCTTGTTCTCAACAGTCTTCTTAATCTTACCAGCCTTAGGAGCCTGAGCAATAAGAGGTTCCTGCTTAACATTATCCACATAAGCCTCGAGCTTCTCAGCACGTACCTGCTTTACGATGGCAGCAAGTTCCTGCTCTGTAGGATAAACAGCACCAGCCTGCTCACGCATCATAACCAATGAAACAAGGTTGGTATCGCTCTGGCAAACCAACTGCTTGGCATAGCTGTTGATAACCTCAAGAGGCAAGTTTGGAACTACCATCTTCCAAATCTGGCTCTCCTCTTCTACTGAAGGAATAGGCTCGTTAGAAGTAAAGTTATCCACATACTGGGTGGTAAACTGCTCGTTCTTCATCTTATCCTTGTTGGCAAGCGCCTTGTCAACCTGGCTCATGAACTCATCCTTGGCACGCTGATACTCAGTAGCTGTAAAACCGAACTCATGCATACGCTGCGCCTCGCGGAGAACAGCAGCATAAGCCTCCTTAATCTTTCCTGGCTTAGCTACACCGGTAAGGGTGAAAGCATCCTTAGTGCTTGAAATCAGATATGAATCATCACCGGCATTTGCCTGGAGATATGGACAGTCTGGCTCCAATGCCTTCTCTGCATAACGGGCAGCAATCATAGAAGAAATCACGTTATCCATGTATCCCTTCAGGAGATAGCTCATGTTGCTCTTCAGAGAATCAGGCACAGCATTGTGCTTCATATAAACCTGGAAGAGATCAACCTGCTGCTCCTTATCCTTGTCGATAACATAGATGGCAGAATCATTATCAGATACTTCTACCTTCTCAACCTTAGCGGCATTCTTAGGTACCTTGATACCAGAGAAGAGTTCCTTAATCTTAGCTTCGATATGATTTACATCTACATCACCCACGATGATAATAGCCTGATTGTCTGGGCGATACCATTTGCGATAGTAAGCACGGAGAGTTTCTGGCTTACAGCCATCGATAACGCTCATCAAACCGATAGGGAAACGGTAACCATACTTTTCACCCTGATAGAGCTTAGGAAGTGAACGCTCTATCATGCGCTGCTGACCTACGATACGCATACGGTACTCATTGTGTACCACATCGCGCTCGTCATTGATGGCTTCCTTGGTAAGAGAGATACCATTGCTCCAATCCTTGAGGATGAGCATGCATGAATCTACGGCTGTAGGGCGGGTAGTAGGTACATCGGTGAAGTAATAAACAGTCTTCTCTACTGATGTATAGGCGTTAAGATTACGGCCATACTGTACACCGATGCTCTGCAGATAGTCCTGCAGAGAGTTGCCCTTGAAATGGTCGGTACCATTGAAGGCAAGGTGCTCCAAGAGGTGAGCCAAACCGCGCTGGTCATCATTCTCATTGATAGAACCTACTTTCTGAGCGATGTAGAAACTGGCTACATGCTCAGGATAACTGTTGTGACGAATGTAGTAAGTCAATCCATTATCAAGACGACCTATCTTCACATTCTTGTCTACCGGAATAGCTGGCATCTGCTGTGCCATCGCTGTACCTGCAGAAAGGAACAGCACTACTGCTGCAAAAATCTTTCTTAGTTTCATCTGATTTTAATTATTTATGTATTTAATGTTTTCTATATCATTCTTTCTATATACCTTATTATATATATATCATGCTATTTAATAAGTTCACATAATATATAACGACATATCCAGTAACATGATTACCTTCTGCGATGCAAAATTAAGAAAAATAAAAAAGATTTGCAAACATTTTAGAGAATATCTTCCCGATGTATGCAAATCTTAACCTAAAACTAACATTGGAGGCAGAAAACCAATCCTAACCTACATGAAAACTCTTCATCCATGAACCTCTGAAGAGGCGGATAAGGAAGAGGATTCCCCTGAATGTGAGTTCGGTAGCCATTGCTATCCATACTCCCTCCAAGCCATAGCTCTTGGAAAGCGCATAAGCCAGGGTGAGGCGCACCAGCCACATGGTACCGAGATTGATCATCGCCGGTTTCCGGGTATCGCCCGCTCCTACACAAACACAATAGGTCACGATGCTGGCTGCAAAGAATGGTTCAGCAAAAGCCTCGATGCGCAAACAGACGGTACCCATCTCACGGATGCTTTCTACCGGAGAAAGAACGCCAATCATCTCAGGAGCAAAGACATACATCACCACTCCCATCACAGCCATCACAGCCATTCCAAGTCCTACTGTCATATAAGCAAAATTCTTGCACAAACCTACTCGCCCTGCTCCATGCGTCTGTCCCACCAGAGTGGTAGCCGCATCACCAATACCATAGCCCGGCATATAGCAAAGACTCTCTGCCGTAATAGCAAAAGAATGGGCAGCAATGGCTATATTGCCAAGAGGTGCCACTATCATGGTACTCACTATCTGCGCACCGCTCATCAATATGTTCTGTATGGCTATCGGAATGCTTATTTTACAGGCATTATGAACATACGACCTGACCCAACGGAAACGGACATGGTCCTGACGGAGATTCAGTATCTTATTCTTGAAACCTGCAAGATAAAGATTAGGCAGAGAGATACAGACATAAGCCATCGCCGTTCCTAAGGCTGCCCCCACAACACCCAACTTCAGGATATAGATAAACAGGTAATTGAATATCACATCGCAGATGCAGATCAATACAGCCATCACACTAGGTGTATGCATATTGCCCGCAGATTTCAGCATCATCTCGGATATATGATAAAGGAAAACGAAGGGAAGTACAAGACCGTATATCAGAAAATAGCGAGAGGAATTGGTGGCAATATCAGCACCTCCACCCAGCCAATAAGGCAGATAAGCATGAATGCCAACACAGAGAAGAGAAACAAAAATGCTGAACGCCACACCGCAAATCAGCGCATGACGAAACACCTGACGGGCATTTGCAAAATCATTAGCTCCAATAAAATGAGCTACCTGTACTGAAAAGCCAGTAGCCGCCGCACTGAGCAAGCTACCTATAAGCCAGGTAGTTGACTCAATCAATCCGATACTGGCAGAAGCCTCTGCTCCCAGATGACCCACCATCGAAGCATCGATGAAGAACATCATCACCGTAGAAATCTGAGCCAACATAGAAGGTATACTCAACCCTACAATAAGATTGAGTTTCTCGCGCCGATCCATCTCCCTACCCAGGCGAATCGACTCCATCAAATAATCTGTCTTCTTGCTATAAAGCATAAATTAATTTCTCGTATATCGCTCATACAAAAAAATATGTGCATATATCATTTCAAACATATGCACATACTTTTTTCTAAATCTTTATTCTTATTATTTAGTAATCCACTTCTTGCCAGAAGCTCTCTTATAACTCTTGAGCACTATCTCAAAACGGAGCATTGAATAGCCTTGGATTGAAGAATAACCGCTCTCGCCATAAGCCAGCTGGTATGGAATGAACACCTGCCAATGGTCACCCGGATGCATTTTGAGCAATGCGGTGGTAAAGCCATCAACATATCCACCGGACACATTACGGGTAGGATTAGCTGTAGCTGCATCAAAAGTACCCGTAAAGCTCTGGTCGAAGACGTAACCTTCCTTATAATTATCAGTAGGAATATAACGGCCACGATAGCTCACCTGTACCGAATCGGTAAGGATTGGAGAAGTTGTACCCTCTCCCTTCTTCAGAACATGAACGATGATATTATCGCAATCCTTATAAGTAAGGGTCACTAAATTACCATTCTGATCCTTGTTCGGAGTCTGGTTTTCGAACGTCCAGTTCTTATAAACGTACCAGCCGTTAGCTTCACCCATCTTCCTGGCATAAGCCAATGTATCGGCAAAAGCCTGCTCGTTACGCTCCTTCCAGTTGGCATATTCCGAGACAGTATCATCATCTTCGCTACATGATGACAGTGTGAACACTGCCATCATGAGGAAGAAGAAATATTTCAAACTCTTAAGATTCATCTAAATGTATTTGATTAATTAGAAGTTCTTGATTTCCTTGCCAAGCTTCTTCAATACGCTAGTGATGCTTACGCGCTCCTCGATGATGCTGCGAAGATCTGAGATAGCTACGCGCTCCTGCTCCATGGTATCACGATAACGCAGAGTTACCTTATGATCGTTTGGAGTCTCGTGGTCTACGGTGATACAGAATGGAGTACCGATAGCATCCTGACGGCGATAACGCTTACCGATAGAATCCTTAGGATCGCCATAGTGAGTATTGAAGTGGAACTTCAGTTCGTCAACGATTTCGTGAGCCAACTCTGGCAAACCATACTTCTTATCCAATGGGAACACAGCACACTTAACAGGTGCCAAAGCCTCTGGCAAACGCAAGACAACACGTGTCTCGCCATTCTCCAGCTTCTCCTCGCAGTAAGAGTGGCACATTACGCTGAGGAACATACGGTCTACACCGATAGATGTCTCTACATCGTAAGGTACATAGCTCTCGTTCTTCTCTGGATCGAAGTACTTGATAGAACGGCCGCTGTACTTCTCGTGCTGAGAAAGGTCGAAATTGGTACGGCTATGGATACCCTCTACCTCCTTGAAGCCGAATGGCATCTTAAACTCGATGTCGGTAGCAGCATTGGCATAGTGAGCCAGCTTCTCGTGATCGTGGTAACGGTAATTCTCATTACCCATACCGAGAGCCTCGTGCCAAGCCAGACGAACCTTCTTCCAATACTCAAACCACTTCATCTCAGTACCAGGCTGGCAGAAGAACTGCATCTCCATCTGCTCGAACTCACGCATACGGAATACGAACTGACGGGCTACAACCTCGTTACGGAAAGCCTTACCAATCTGGCAGATACCGAATGGCAACTTCATACGGCCGGTCTTCTGAACGCTCAGGTAATCTACGAAGATACCCTGAGCTGTCTCAGGACGGAGATATACCTTGCTTGTAGCATCGCTGGCAGCACCCATCTGGGTAGAGAACATCAGGTTGAACTGACGGACATCAGTCCAGTTCTTGGTACCGCTGATAGGGCAAACAATACCCTCATCCTCAATAATCTGCTTCAGCATCTCCAGGTTAGGGCCCTGCATAGCCTCAGTATAGCGGGCATGGAGATCATCAAACTTCTTCTGGTTCTCCAAAACGCGAGGATTAGTTGCACGGAACTGAGCCTCATCAAAGCTATCGCCGAAACGCTTCTTAGCCTTGGCAATCTCCTTGGCAATCTTCTCCTCATACTTAGCCATGTGATCCTCGATGAGCACATCGGCACGATAACGCTTCTTTGAATCGCGGTTATCAATCAATGGGTCATTGAAAGCATCTACGTGTCCAGATGCCTTCCATACTGTAGGGTGCATGAAGATAGCTGCATCGAGACCAACAATGTTCTCGTGCAACAACACCATACTCTGCCACCAGTACTGCTTAATATTGTTTTTGAGCTCAACACCATTCTGACCATAGTCATAAACGGCAGCCAAGCCATCATAAATTTCACTACTTGGGAACACGAAGCCATATTCCTTGCAATGGCTTACAATTTTCTTAAAAACATCTTCCTGTGCCATGATTAAATCTTATTTTTTTCAAATTTTCGGCAAAGATACTCTTTTTTCTCGAAAAATTGTTGTATTTTTGCCATAAATTAATAAAATAAGTATTAAAAGCTATATATGAGCGACGAAATTAAAGATAAAAACGGTCTTGAAGAGGAAAAATCGCCAAATTTGGAAAATTCTTCTGCAGAATCTGAACAGGATGCTGCAGAAGATGCCAACGAGGAGATTTCGACCGAAGAACATTCCGATTATAAGCCGGTGAACCGATTCGATGCTTCTGCTGTACATCACCTCAGCGGAATGTATCAGAACTGGTTCCTCGACTATGCATCGTATGTGATCCTCGAACGTGCCGTTCCTCATATTGAGGATGGTTTGAAACCGGTACAGCGACGCATCCTCCACTCTATGAAGCGCATGGACGACGGAAGATACAACAAGGTTGCCAATATCGTGGGACATACCATGCAGTTTCACCCTCATGGTGATGCGTCTATCGGAGATGCTTTGGTACAGATGGGACAGAAAGACCTGCTCATCGATACGCAGGGTAACTGGGGAAACATTCTTACGGGCGACCGTGCCGCTGCTCCCCGATATATCGAGGCACGTCTCTCTAAGTTTGCTCTCGACGTGGTTTTCAATCCTAAAACCACCGACTGGCAACTCTCTTATGATGGCAGAAACAAGGAGCCTATCACGCTCCCTGCCAAATTCCCGCTGCTTCTGGCACAAGGTGCCGAGGGTATTGCCGTGGGATTGAGCAGTAAGGTTTTGCCACATAATTTCAATGAGATTTGCGATGCTGCCGTCCACTATCTCAAGGGCGAGCCATTCCAACTCTATCCCGACTTCCCTACAGGCGGTGCCATCGATGTAAGTAAATACAATGATGGACAGCGAGGTGGTGCATTGAAGGTAAGAGCCAAGATAGACAAGCTCGACAACAAGACACTCGTTATCAGCGAGATACCATTCAGTAAGACTACAGGCAGCCTCATCGATTCTATCACCAAAGCGGTAGAAAAGGGTAAGATTAAGGCACGCAAGGTAGATGATGTTACTTCGGCAAATGTTGAGATTCTTGTGCATCTGGCACCAGGTACCTCATCAGATAAAACGATGGACGCACTCTACGCATTCAGCGATTGCGAAATCAACATCTCGCCCAACTGCTGTGTCATCGAAGACAACAAGCCTGTTTTCCTCACCATCAGCGATGTGTTGCGCCACAGCGTAGACCGCACAATGGGATTGCTGCGCAAGGAACTGATGATCAGAAAGGGAGAATTGGAGGAGCAGCTCTTCTTCTCTTCTCTCGAACGGATTTTCATCGAGGAACGCATCTACAAGGAGCGAAAGTTTGAGCAGAGTAAGAGTCAGGATGAGGTTGTTGCCTTCATCGATTCTAAACTCGAACCATTCAAGGACAAACTCTTTACTGCCGAAGTAGACGGTAAGGGTATGGTAGAATATGCCTTCCATCGGGAAATTACCCGCGAGGACATCCTCAAGCTCCTGGAAATCAAGATGCAGCGAATCCTTAAATATAATAAGGATAAGGCAGACGAACTGCTGATGAAGATTAAGGCTGAACTTGCTGAGATTGAGAACGACCTGGCTCACATGACCGATGTAACCATCAACTGGTTTGAATATCTCAAGGGCAAGTATGGAAAGAACCATCCTCGCAAAACAGAAATCAGAAACTTCGATACCATTGAGGTGACTAAGGTGGTAGAAGCTAACCAGAAACTCTATATCAACCGTCAGGAAGGTTTTGTTGGTACAGGGTTGAAGAAGGATGAATTCGTATGCAACTGCTCCGACCTCGATGACATCATCATCTTTTATAAGGATGGTAAGTTTAAAGTCACCAAGGTAGCCGACAAGATATTCGTCGGCAAGAATATCCTCCATGTTCAGGTATTCAAGAAGAACGACAAGCGCACCATCTACAACTGTGTTTACCGCGACGGCAAACAAGGCGATTACTTCATCAAGCGATTCAACGTAACCGCCATGACCCGCGACAAGTTGTATGACATCACCCAGGGCACACCTGGCAGCCGCGTCATCTACTTCACCGCCAATCCGAATGGAGAGGCAGAAATCATCAAGTGTACGATGGAGCCCGACCTGACGAAGAAGCGCCAGAGCATCTTCCTGGAGAAGGATTTCTCAGACATTCTGATCAAGGGACGTGCTGCCAAAGGTAATCTCCTTACCAAGCGCACCATTCGCCGCATCGGTCTGAAGAGTCACGGCCACAGCACGTTAGGAGGCAGAAAGGTTTGGTTCGACCCAGACGTAAACCGCATCAACTACGATGAGAACGGCCGCTTCCTGGGCGAATTCAATGATGATGATTCTATCTTGGTAGTACTCGACAACGGTGAATTCTACATCACCAATTTCGATGTCAACAACCACTACGAGGACAACATCATCCGCTTAGAGAAATGGGATGAGCACAAGATATGGACGGCTATCCTCTACGATGCCGACAATCAGGGATATCCATACATCAAGCGATTCACGATGGATGCCACCAAGCGCCATCAGAATTTCATGGGCGAGAACCCTAACTGCAAGCTCATCTTGCTTACCGATACGGTTTATCCACGCATCAAGGTTACTTATGGCGGTGTGGATGCCATCCGTCCTGCCGAAGAAATCGATGCCGAGCAGTTCATTTCGCAGAAGAGTTTCAAGGCAAAGGGTAAGCGTCTCACGACATTCAAGATTGACAGCATAGAAGAACTGGAGCCAACCCGATTCCCAGAACCTCCTTCTGAGGATAATGATGAGGAACCGGATGGTTCTGACTCAGAGAATGAAGGTGAAAACCTTGATCCAGATGCTGGCAAAAGCGAGCAACAGGTGATTGACGAACTGACCGGTCAGACCAACCTCTTCTCAGAAAAAGATTTCGAAGAAGACCAGAAGGATAAAGACTGGTTATCGAAGCAATAAAAAGCAAAGAAAAGCGCAAAAGAAAAGCTGAAGAAAAGCGCCCATCATAAAAAAAGGAGCTTAAGCCTCAAAAAGCTTAAGCCCCTTTTTTATTATCTAGCTATTTGCATTTCTGCATTTCGCGTTTCAGCAAAAAAGAAGCCAGTCCCCCTCCTGCCCCCGTTCCAGGCGATTCCATCGCCTGTCCCCCAGCAG
>JAJXBQ010000392.1:0-1590 GCA_021640525.1 Segatella copri | reverse complement strand
AAGAGCTACCGTGCTTGAACGTGACAAGAGATACGAAGCTTCTTTGGAATTCCTGAAGCCGATACTCAACAAATACCCGAGCAACAAAGAGATTATAGGCGCATTCTCACAGAGCAGTGAATACCGTGCCCTGCAACTGACAAAGGCCAAAGAACCGGAAAAGGCTCTCGCTGTTCTTGATACAGCTTTGCTTTATGACAGTCAGAACAAATCATTGAAGTACACTAAGGGAGTGGTATATGAAGCCAACCGTCAAGCGGATTCAGCCTATTATTACCAAAAGTACTACGAGCCATCCATCATGGAATATCGCTCTTTCCAACGACACTTATCGGGCCTTAGAAGCATGATGCTCAAGAATGAGATTGCTTTGACCTACCTGCGTGCACGCTACGGAGAAGAAGACATCATTACCTCCGTTGCCACCGCTGAATACACTCGAAAAGGCCAGAAGAACAGCTACACGGGACGTCTCAACTATGCAGGACGAAGCGGCTCGGCAAGCGACAGCATGGAGGCTGAAGAACAGACACCGGGAGGAGTCGGCATTCAGGTACAAGGTGAGTGGACGCATCACTTCTCACCGAAGTGGAGCCTCACGGCCAATGCAGCCTTTGCGACCAAATACTTCCCGGACATAACGGCTGATGTCGCTTTACGGCATTATCTCAAGAATGATTGGGAAATAGGTGCACATGTGGGTTATAGACGGGTAGCCGCCTACACAAAGCGTTATGAATGGAACGATGAATTCTTTGCAGGTGGCACCGGAGACAATGGCTATCTGTTTACGGGTTGGAATGAGTCAAAAACTAACCTACTCACTGTAGGCGGAGAATTAGCCAAGACCATTGAAGTCGTTCGTCTCAACACGAAGATAGATATGCACTTCTTCAACTCCAACTTCTATTACAATGCTCAGATTGGCGCCAAATACTTCCCGGCTAATGACGGAAAGACAAATATCAACGCCATGGCAAGCATCGGATCGGCACCGGAAACGGCCGTACTGGACTATGCGCTGCCCGGCTCTTTCTCTCACACCAATACTATGGTGGGATTGGGAGGCCAGTATATGGTCAGTCCTAACATTACCATAGGTCTGATGGGTACCTGGAATACTTATTATAACCAGACCAACACCGTGCGAGGGACCAGTCCGCTCAACCCGATAGAATCCATATCGACACGCTATAAAAACTTATATAACATTTATGCACAAGTTTATATTTCATTCTGATACGCTTGGCCCTGTATTGGCAGGAATGATATGTATTTGCTGCCTTTTATCCGGCTGCCGTATGCAGGCACGCACGGAGATGTTCCCATCTAAAGAAGGGTATCTCGTCACCATTGGTGAGGATCCGACCGACAGAGACACCCGGTGGGCGAAATACCTGTACGAACATCTCAAGAAGCGTGCAAACGACGATGAAATAGTAGCTTTTGGCGTTTCCGAAATGGACATGTGGCGCATCATCATACAGATAGACCCAACATTGCAGAGAGGATTCAAAGTAGCCTGCAAAGGCTCTGATATCAGACTGACCGCAAGTGACGACAAACAAATGTTATGGCTGCAATACCAAC
>JAJXBQ010000391.1:0-1593 GCA_021640525.1 Segatella copri | reverse complement strand
CCGGTACTATCCAGAATGATATTCTGAAAGAGTTCATGGTGCGTAATACCTATATCTATCCGCCTGCATTCTCTATGAAGATTATTTCCGATATTTTCGAATATACTTCGCAGAAGATGCCTAAGTTCAACTCTATCTCTATCTCCGGTTACCACATGCAGGAAGCAGGTGCGACGGCAGATATCGAGCTGGCTTATACATTGGCCGACGGTCTGGAATATCTGCGTGCCGGAACAGCGGCAGGTATCGATATCGATGCGTTCGCTCCCCGTTTGTCTTTCTTCTGGGCGATTGGTACCAATCACTTCATGGAAATCGCGAAGATGCGTGCTGCCCGTATGTTGTGGGCTAAGATTGTAAAACAATTCAATCCGAAGAATCCGAAATCACTGGCATTGCGTACACACTCTCAGACTTCCGGCTGGTCGCTGACAGAACAAGATCCGTTCAATAACGTAGGACGTACTTGTATCGAAGCTATGGCTGCCGCTTTGGGACATACACAGTCTTTGCATACCAATGCGCTGGATGAGGCTATTGCCCTACCGACAGACTTCTCCGCACGTATTGCCCGTAATACTCAGATTTATATTCAAGAAGAAACCTATATCTGTAAGAACGTTGACCCATGGGGCGGTTCTTACTACGTAGAAGCTCTGACCAACGAACTGGCTCACAAGGCTTGGGAACGTATCGAGGAAGTAGAAAAACTGGGTGGTATGGCGAAAGCTATCGAGACAGGTATTCCTAAGATGCGTATCGAAGAAGCTGCTGCACGTACGCAGGCCCGTATCGACAGCGGTTCTCAGACTATTGTCGGTGTGAACAAATATCGTCTGGAAAAAGAAGCTCCGATTGATATCCTTGAGATTGATAACACGGCAGTTCGTCTTGAACAGATCGAGAACCTGAAATGTTTGAAAGAAGGACGTAACCAGGCAGAAGTGGACAAAGCACTGGCAGCCATCACCGAATGCGTAGAGACCGGTAAGGGCAACTTGCTGGAACTGGCTGTAGAAGCTGCTCGTGTTCGTGCAACGCTGGGTGAAATCTCCTATGCTTGCGAAAAGATTGTAGGACGTTATAAAGCAATAATTAGAACAATATCAGGCGTGTATTCATCAGAAAGTAAAAACGATGGCGACTTCAAGCGTGCATGTGAACTGGCTGAGAAGTTTGCTAAGAAAGAGGGACGTCAACCTCGTATTATGGTTGCGAAGATGGGACAGGACGGTCACGACCGTGGTGCCAAAGTGGTAGCAACCGGTTATGCAGACTGTGGCTTCGACGTAGACATGGGACCATTGTTCCAGACTCCGGCGGAAGCTGCCCGCGAAGCTGTAGAAAACGACGTTCACGTAGTAGGTGTTTCTTCATTGGCTGCCGGACACAAGACATTGATTCCGCAGATCATGGAAGAACTGAAAAAGCTGGGTCGTGAAGATATCGTGGTAATTGCCGGCGGTGTTATCCCTGCACAGGATTATGACTTCCTGTATAAGGCAGGTGTAGCTGCTATTTTCGGTCCCGGTACTCCGGTAGCGAAGGCTGCTTGCCAGATTCTGGAAATCCTGATGGATGAAGAATAAACAC
>JAJXBQ010000121.1:0-10439 GCA_021640525.1 Segatella copri | reverse complement strand
AAATAAATGAGTAAACAATTAGGTGTAATATGGGGCTATCTCGCTCATTATAAGTATCTTATAGTGATTGTAGCGGGTGTTCTGGTAGTTGGTGTGGTTGACGACAACAGTGTAAGACAGCACATTAAGTACCAGATAGAGATAGCTACGCTCCGTTCGGAGATAGAAAAATATCGTGAGCAGTATGAAAACGACAAGCATACCCTGCGTGATATGCAGCATGGTGCGCGGGCATTTGAGAAGATAGCCCGCCAGCGTTATTTCATGCAGGCTGATGATGAAGACATCTTTGTATTGAGTTCGGATATTCCGGAAAAAACTAACGAACAAGACGAAAATGAAACAATTGAGTAAACTGGAAAGTGTTATTTTCTTGCTGGGCGGTGTGCTGATGGTTGTCGGCGCGGCGTGCTTTGCATTTGGTTTTTCACATCCGCAGCTGGTGCAGATTACGAGCTGGGGATTCCTGTTGGGCACCATACTCTTCAGCGTGATGCAGGCGATGCAGTTCTATGAGGGACCTTCGCTGGTTATCCACCGACTGAAGAGGATGCAGTATGTGGCAGACATCTTCTTCGTGCTCTCAGGCATCTCGATGGTAGATACGGTGTATGCTTTCCTGCGCCGCTGGTTTGAGAATTATGAGACCTATATCACCTATTTTTATAATAAGTGGGTAGTCTTCCTCCTCATCGCAGCCCTGCTGGAACTGTATACCACTCACCGCATCTCTCATGAACTAAAGAAGGAAAACAACCAGTAATATAGATGGAAGAGAAAAGCTTTCGGTGAGCGATAGGAGTGCAAACAAAACATAAATCTTGTAAGAATGAATTAAATTGCTGCAATTTATTTCGTCAGTTCAAATTAAGATTGTACTTTTGTTCACCGAAAGTGATATAGATAGCTTATGAATAGAATATTTTACGCATTCATTGCCTTGATGGCACTAGCATCTTGTGCCAACAGTTACGATATCTCGGGTACTTCTAACGTAAGTACTCTGGACGGACGCATGCTGTACCTTAAGATACTGGAAAACAACGATTTCAAGAACGTGGATTCTTGCGATGTAGTGCACGGACAGTTCCATTTCCAGGGTTCTGTCGACTCTATGAAGATGGCGAATATCTTCATGGATGATGACCCTGTGCTGCCGCTGGTGCTGGAGAGTGGAAGCATTACGGTGAAGCTCGATGATACACAGCAGGTGGTAAGCGGTACTCCTATGAACGATAAACTCTTCGGATTCTTCAAGAAATACCAGCAGATTCAGAATCAGTTGCGCGAACTGGTACACAAGCACGACCAGGCTATCATGAACGGTAGCGATATGGTGGCTGTCAACAAGCATCTGAACGAGGAGTCAATCCGCCTCTCTGAGCAGGAAGACAAGCTCATCACTTCGTTTGTTACCGACAACTTCAACAATGTGCTGGGACCGGGCGTCTTCTTCCTCGTTACGATGGGCAACCAGTATCCGATGCTCTCTCCTTGGATTGAGGATATCATGAGCAAGGCTACCGACTATTTCAAGAACGATCCTTATGTAAAGGACTATTATAAGAAAGCTCAAGAAAATCAGGAGATTATGAACGGTACACGAGATGCGCAGAGCGGCATGCAGCCAGAGATGGAAGCGGCTCCACAGGTAAATCCTGATGCGGCTCCGGCACCTACAGCCAACGAACTGGCTGCGCCTACGATTCCTGAAAAACAGGAAGGTCAGGAGTAGAAACAGGGCTCTTTCAAGGTCTTGGGCATTAACATCTTGTAAAACTCTTCATTTTATAAGTTTAGTAATATGAAATTAATCAAGAATGGAACTATTATAAATGAGGGTCGCTCTTTTGTGGGCGACCTCTTGTTGGATGGTGAATTTATCAAGGAGATATATGAAGATGAGGCACCCCGTGGCAATTACGATGAAGTCATCGATGCCTCGGGGTGTTTTGTTTTGCCGGGTGTGATTGATGATCATGTTCACTTCCGTGAGCCGGGACTTACGCAGAAGGCTGACATCGAGAGCGAAAGCCGCGCTGCTGCCTTTGGTGGTGTGACCAGCTATTTTGAGATGCCTAACACGGTGCCTCAGACAACCACTCTGGAGGCCTGGCAGGCGAAGCGGCAGCTGGGTGCAGAGAAGAGTCATGTGAACTACAGTTTCTTCTTTGGCGCTACTAATGATAATGTAAATGATTTTGAGCGGCTCGATACGCATCGGGTACCGGGCATCAAACTCTTTATGGGCTCAAGTACGGGCAATATGCTGGTGGATAAATATGAGGCGCTACAGGCTATCTTCAAGAAGGCGAAAGAGCTGAATCTGCCGGTGATGACCCACTGTGAGGATACAGAAATCATCAACCGAAACATGCAGCTGGCTAAGCAGAAATGGGGTGAGGATCCTGCCGTAGAACATCATCCGGAAATACGCAGCGAGGAGGCTTGCTATGAAAGTAGCCGTCTGGCGGTGCGGTTGGCTAAGGAGAGTGGGGCGCATCTCCATATCGCCCACGTTACTACGGCTAAGGAACTGGAGTTCTTCGGTAAGGACGAAAATATTACAGGTGAGGCGGTTGTGGCTCATCTCATGTTCTCGGATAAAGATTACGCAGTGAAGGGCGCACGCATCAAATGCAACCCTGCAGTAAAGACCGCTGCTGATCGCGAAGCTTTGCGTAAGGCGCTGAGTAATGGTAAGATAACTGTAGTAGGTACCGATCATGCTCCTCATCAGTTGAAGGATAAACAGGGCGGTTGTGCCAAGGCTGCATCAGGTATGCCGATGGTTCAGTTCTCGCTGGTAAGCATGCTGAAACTTGTTGACGAAAAGGTAATCAGCATCGAGCGCCTGGTAGAACTGATGTGTCATAATCCAGCCCGTCTGTTCCATATCAGCCAGCGCGGTTTCCTGCGTCCGGGTTATAAGGCAGATGTCGTAGTGGTGCGCAAGGGAGAGCCTTGGAAGGTAACCGAAGAGGTGATTCAGAGCAAGTGCAAATGGAGCCCTGTTGAGGGTGACGAGTTTGCATGGAAAGTGGAACAGACTTTCTGTAACGGTCATCTTATCTATAACAAAGGCGTGTTTGATGCCGCCAGCAGAGGAGAAGAACTGGAGTTCAGAAGCAATTCCTGAAAAAGGGAAATCTTACGGGGATTGTAAAATAAAATATCGTATCGGATGCGAAAAATAGTATACAATATAAGCGAAATTGAGCCATATATCAACTGGCTTTACTTCTATCATGCTTGGGGATTGAGCGGCAAACCTCGTGAGGAAAAGGAAAAACTGAAGGTTGAGGCGCTCGATATGCTCCATTCATGGGAAGGCGAATATCATACCTATGCCGTCTTCGGACTCTTCGATGCGAACAGCGAGGGGGATGATATCTGGCTGGAAGGGCAGAAAGTCCGCTTCCCGATGCTCCGTCAGCAGCATCCGGCGGCTCAGGGAGAACCCAATCTCTGTCTGGCTGATTTCATCCGCCCTCTGGGCAGCGGAATAACAGACCGGCTGGGTATCTTCTGCACCACGGTAGATGGCGCTTTGGAGAAGAAATATCGCTCTGACGACTACCTCAATATGATGGCACAGACACTCTGCGACCGGTTGGCTGAAGCCACGGCAGAGAAGTTGCACGAAGAGGTGAGACGCAGCATCTGGGGCTATGCTCCCGACGAGCAGCTGAGCATCGAAGACCAGCACCAGGAGCGCTATCAGGGCATCCGTCCGGCTATAGGATATCCTTCGCTGCCCGATACCAGTGCTAACTTCATCATCGACCAGCTCATCGACATGAGTCAGGTGGGCATCCGGCTCACCACAAGCGGAATGATGACGCCTCATGCCAGTGTTTCGGGACTGATGTTTGCGCATCCCAAGTCGCGGTATTTCGAACTGGGACGGATAGGAGACGACCAGCTTCGCGACTATGCACAGCGCAGAGGAGTGCCCGTGCAGGCAATGAAAACGTATCTTCAATCAAGTTTGATCAAGAAATGATAGCAAGAATATTGATACCCGTAGTGGTATTCACCCTGTTGCCGTATCTGTGGATATATAAAAGGTATGGCAAGTTACGGCTGAAGAGTCTCTGGCAGCGGGTGCTCTTCTGGTTGCCGGCTTTCGTGGTTATCGCCTACAGCGCGTATATCACGATACTGCCCAACTTCCTGCCACGCAATCCGGTGCTCATCGACATCTGGTTTGTGATGATGGCAGTATGTGCGGTTCCGCAGTTCGTCTTCAGTCTGTTCAGTGGCTTCGGCTGGTGCTGCATGAGGCTCCTCCACGGGCATCGCAACTGGGGCAAGCTGCTCGGTCTGGTAGTGGGAGCGTTGGCGTTCTTCTGCTTTATCTACGGATTTACCGAGGGATTTCCTGAGATGCAGGTCAAGCGAATCACCGTTTATGTGCCCAATCTGCCGAAGTCTTTCGAGGGCTATCGCATCGTTCAGTTCAGCGATATCCATCTCGGGTCATACTATGGCTGGCGTGGTCATCTGCCTCAGCGCGATATCGACAGCATCAATGCCGAGAAGCCAGATTTGATTTGCTTTACGGGTGATTTGCAGAATGTTACACCCGATGAACTGCCTAAGTATCAGGCGCTGCTCAGCAGTCTGAAAGCCAGAGACGGCGTGATGAGTGTGCTGGGCAATCATGATTACACCTATTATATGGATGTAGATGACGAGCAGGAGATAGCTGCGCTCGAGAAGCGGGTGCAGGACTTCCAGCGGAGTTGCGGATGGCGCCTGCTGATGAATGAGCATGTGGCGGTGCATAGAGGCGCTGACAGTATCTATGTGGCTGGTACAGAGAACTATGACAAGCCAAAGCGCACTAACGTAAGGAAGGCGCTGTATGGCATCAGACCGGGCTCTTTCGTGCTGATGCTGCAGCATATTCCGAAGCAATGGCGCGAGACCTGGCCTTCTACTATTAATAAGGAGAAGGATGAGGATGGCGATGTGATCGGTCCGGACAGGAAGGATTCGCTGGTAGTAGCGCCGCAGCTTACATTGAGCGGTCATACGCATGCGGGGCAGATCAGCGTTCTGGGCTTGCGTCCGTCGATGTTCACTCCTTATGATTACGGCCTCTTCGAAGAGGAGGGCTGCCAGCTTTATACCACATCGGGGCTGGGCGGTACCGTTCCAATCCGCATCGGGGCTACGGCAGAAATCGTGGTCATCACACTCAAAAGAAAATGAGGAGTGTTGAATGTTGAATGTTGAGTGTTGAATGTTAAATTATTCATTCTTAATTAATTCTTAATTAGAAAATGAAGTACTTATATCGTCTGTATCAGCTTGTAATATGCTTGCCTATCCTGTTGGTGGCTAGCGTTTTAACCAGTCTGTTTACCGTTTTGGGATGCATGCTGGGCAATGGTCATTTCTGGGGCTATTATCCCGGCAAGTATTGGTCCATGCTTTGGATCCGCATCCTTCTTCTGCCTGTAAAGGTGGAGGGCCGTGAGCATCTCAAGAAGAACCAGAGTTATGTTTTCGTTGCCAATCATCAGGGTGCTTTCGATATCTTCCTGATTTACGGCTTCCTGGGCAGAAACTTCAAGTGGATGATGAAGAAGGGCCTGCGCAAAGTGCCTCTCATCGGTATCGCCTGTGAGTATGCCCATCACATCTTTGTTGACAAGAGCGGACCTTCCAAAATCCGTGCTTCTTATGACCGTGCCCGCGAGGTGCTCAAAGAGGGTATGTCGCTGGTGGTATTCCCTGAAGGTGCCCGCACGTTTACGGGTCACATGGGCGTGTTCCGCCGCGGTGCTTTCATGCTTGCCGATGAACTGCAGTTGCCGGTATGTCCGCTTACCATCAATGGCAGTTTCGATGTGAAGCCTCGCATGAAGGACATCTACTGGGCTTTCTGGCATCCTCTGAAGCTCACCATTCATGAGCCTATCGAGCCGATTGGCAAGGGAGCTGACAATATCAAGAACCAGATGAACAAGAGCTATGAGGCGATCATGAACGGACTTGACAAGGAATATCAGGGCTTTGTAGAGAATCCGGACCAATAATTTCGGCTTTTCGCTTGTTATTTCAAAAATAAGTTGTAATTTTGCATCTGTATTACATATTTAGTATCAGAATCATTAAAATTAGAAGAAGTTATGAGTGATAGCATAGTAATCATTCCTACATATAATGAGAAGGAAAACATCGAGAAAATCATCCGTGCTGTCTTCGGTCTCGAAAAGCAGTTTGATATCCTCGTTATCGATGACGGAAGCCCTGACGGCACTGCTGCCATTGTTAAGGGCTTGATGGCTAATGAGTTTGCCGGTCGTCTGCATATCCTGGAGCGTTCGGGTAAACTCGGTTTGGGTACAGCCTATATCATGGGCTTCAAATGGTCATTGAAGCAGGGCTATGACTTCATCTTCGAGATGGATGCCGACTTCAGTCATGATCCTAATGATTTGCCTCGTCTCTATGCGGCAACTCACGATGAGGGGTATGATGTGGCTGTAGGCTCAAGATATATTTCGGGTGTGAACGTGGTCAACTGGCCTATCGGACGCGTATTGATGAGCTATTTCGCTTCTAAATACGTACGTATCGTAACCGGATTTAAGGTGAATGATACCACAGCTGGATTCGTCTGCTACCGACGTAAGGTATTGGAAACCATAGATTTGGATGCTATCCGCTTCAAGGGCTATGCTTTCCAGATAGAGATGAAATATACGGCTCATCGAATCGGTTTCAAGATCAAGGAGGTGCCTGTCATCTTTGTTAACCGTCGTGAAGGTGTGAGCAAGATGAGTGGTGGCATCTTTGGTGAGGCTTTCTTTGGCGTGATGCGACTGCGCCTGGATGGCTGGTTCAAGAAATATCCGAAGAAGGATTAATACTCTGTAATCACTACTCAGTAATCAGTAATCACTAATCAGTACTTGGATGGAAATCCAAAAGATAGAAAAAACATACGGGCGTTCGCCACAGGCGGATGCCCTCTTTGATTTGATGGGGAAGAAGTCGGTTCATTCCATTTTTCTCCAGGGTTTGCTGTGCTCTTCGGCTCCGATGTTCTTTGCTTCTCTGCAGGGGAAGATGAGGCGTTCGTTACTCTTCGTACTGGATGATGCCGATGAAGCAGGCTATTTTTATCACGATCTCACTCAGATGATGGGGCAGGAGAAGGTCTTCTTCTTTCCTTCCAGCTATCGGCGTGCCGTGAAATACGGGCAGCGTGATGCAGCGAACGAAATCCTACGTACAGAGGTGCTGGCGCGCCTCTCTTCTGGAGGACATTTCCTGGTAGTCACTTATCCCGATGCACTGGCAGAACTCGTTGTGGCTAAGCAGAATCTGGATGAACGGATTCTGAAACTGACTGTAGGCCAGCAGATTGCTCAGACCGATGTGGTTCATACCCTGCGCGATTTCGAACTCAAAGAAACCGATTATGTTTATGAACCGGGCCAGTTTGCCGTGCGTGGAAGCATCCTCGATGTCTATTCCTACAGCTGCGAATATCCGTTCCGTATCGACTTCTTCGGCGATGAGATTGACACCATCCGTACCTTTGATGTTGAGACCCAGCTCTCGCAGGCGAAGCGCACAGAGATAGAAATCGTGCCCGAACTCGCCCATATCGAGAGCAACAAGCAGTGTTTCCTCTATTTCCTCTCCGAAAGTACGCCAGTCGTTGCGAAAGACCTTTCTTTCGTTTGCGACCGCATCGGTCAGATCTATACCGAAGGCTTCTCATCGCAGAGCCTTACCGAGCAGCTGGAGGGAGCTACTGTGGTAGAGGCAGAGCGCATCAGACATGACATGAAGACCGAGCTCAACCTCGTTTCTCCGCTCGATTTCAAGAAGGCAGTAGCGGCTCATCTCCGTATCGAGTTCGGTAAGGTCGCTCCGTCAGAGAGTCCGGCTGTGATACCTTTCAATATCGCTCCACAGCCTCTTTTCCATAAGAATTTCGATTTGCTTTGTCAAACGCTGGAGGATTTCCTGCTCCAGGGTTACACCTTATATATATTGGCAGATAGCCAGAAGCAGCAACAGCGCCTGAAGGATATCTTTGAAAGCGAAGAGCTGAAGCGCTACGCCATCCGTTTTACACCGGTAGACAAGACGCTTCATGAAGGCTTTACTGACCATGACAAGAAGTGCTGTTTCTTTACCGATCATCAGATTTTTGACCGTTTTCATAAATATAACCTGCGCTCAGATAAAGCGAGAGCCGGCAAGATGGCACTCACCATGAAGGAACTGCAGGAGATGGAAGTGGGAGATTTTATCGTGCATGTAGACTTCGGTATCGGCAAGTTCGGCGGTCTGGTTAGGATTCCTACGGGCAACAGCTATCAGGAAATGATCCGCATCGTCTATACGAACAATGACAAGGTGGATGTTTCTATCCACTCGCTTTATAAAATCAGCAAATATCGCCGCAGCGATACCGGTACTCCGCCTCGCCTGTCTACACTGGGTACAGGTGCCTGGGATAAACTCAAGGACAAAGCTAAGAAGCGAATCAAGGACATTGCGCGCGACCTGATCAAACTCTATGCCCAGCGCCGACGGGAGAAGGGATTCGCCTTCAGTGCCGACAATTATCTGCAGCATACGCTGGAGGCTTCCTTCCTGTATGAAGATACGCCAGACCAGAATAAGGCTACTCAGGAGGTGAAGAAGGATATGGAGAGCGGCAGACCGATGGACCGTCTGGTTTGTGGCGATGTGGGCTTCGGCAAGACTGAGGTTGCCATCCGTGCAGCCTTCAAGGCAGCGTGCGACAGCAAGCAGGTTGCGGTGCTGGTGCCTACTACCGTTCTGGCTTTCCAGCACTATCAGACTTTCAAAAAGCGTCTGGAAGGCATGCCTGTAAGGGTGGACTATCTCAGTAGAGCCCGTACAACGAAGGAAACCAGAGAGGTGCTTGACGCCCTGAAAGAGGGTAAGATTGATATCCTCATAGGTACGCATAAGCTGATATCAAAGACCGTGAAATGGCATGACCTGGGACTGCTCGTCATCGATGAAGAGCAGAAGTTCGGTGTGTCTACCAAAGAGAAACTCCGTCAGCTCAAGGTAAATGTCGATACACTCACGATGAGTGCCACTCCGATTCCGCGAACCCTCCAGTTCTCTCTGATGGGCGCCCGGGATATGAGTATCATGCGCACTCCGCCACCTAACCGTTATCCGATTCATACCGAACTGGTAACGTTTAGTAGTGAAGTTATCTGCGATGCCATCAATTTTGAGATGAGCCGAAACGGACAGGTTTATTTCGTATGCGACAGAATATCCAAGCTTCCGGAGCTCAAGATGCTCATCGAGAAGCATATCCCAGACTGTAGGGTAGCAATCGGTCACGGACAGATGAAGCCTGAGGATTTGGAGAAAATCATCATGGGCTTTATCAATTACGATTATGATGTACTGCTTTCTACCACTATTGTAGAGAACGGTATCGACATTTCCAATGCCAATACGATTATCGTGAGCGATGCTCATCACTTCGGATTGAGTGACCTGCATCAGATGCGTGGACGCGTAGGAAGAAGCAACAAGAAGGCTTTCTGCTATCTGATGGCGCCACCTAAGAGTGCACTTACTCCTGAGGCGCGTCGCCGTCTGGAGGCTCTGGAGACGTTCAGCGAACTGGGTAGTGGCTTCAATCTCGCCATGCAGGACCTGGATATCCGCGGTGCGGGTAATCTGCTGGGCTCTGAGCAGAGCGGTTTTATGGAAGATCTGGGTTATGAAACCTACCAGAAGATTCTCTCTCAGGCTGTCACAGAGTTGAAGAACGAGGAGTTCTGTGATCTTTATCAGGAGAAGATGGATGAAGGTGCCCAGCTTACGGGTGATGATTTCGTTGACGATTGTGGCATAGAGAGCGATCTGGAGATGTATTTTCCTCAGACTTATGTGCCGGGTGACAGTGAGCGCATGCTCCTTTATCGTGAACTGGACCGTCTGGAGAGCGATGAGGAAGTAGAGGCTTACCGCAAGCGTATGATAGACCGTTTTGGTCCTGTGCCTCATGAAGCAGACGAACTGATGCATGTGGTAGGTCTGCGTAGGGTAGGCAAGAAGCTAGGTTGCGAGAAGATTATTCTCAAGCAGGGCTATATGCAGATGCAGTTTGTGAGCAATGTAAACAGTCCGTTCTACAGAAGTCAGATGTTTAACCGCATACTCGCTTACGTTACCAGTCATATTCAAGATTGTGTTCTGAAGGAAAAATTCAACAAGCGAATGCTTCGCATCAATGATGTGAAGACAGTAGGGCAGGCTGTAAATCTGTTGAATCAGATATCGCAGATAGATTTAGGTAATGAAAAGAAATAATCTGTGTCTACAGTCTATGGGTAAAATCCTGTATCAATTGTGGAAGTAGACAATAAAATAGACTATTGATTTATACTGAAAGGTTATAAATC
>JAJXBQ010000120.1:0-10445 GCA_021640525.1 Segatella copri | reverse complement strand
CAATATAAAAATAAAATAGATAATATGGCTAAGAAATTTGCCGAGCATAATGGTCTGAATCTTACACAGACCAACAATGACGTACTCGCAGCGTGGGAGAAGAATGATATCTTCCACAAGTCTATTGACGAGCGTGAAGGCTGCCCTCAGTTTATCTTCTTCGAGGGACCTCCATCTGCTAATGGCCACCCTGGTATTCACCATGTGTTGGCACGTAGTATCAAGGATACATTCAACAGATACAAGACCATGAAGGGATTCCAGGTTCACCGTAAGGCTGGATGGGATACCCACGGACTTCCTGTTGAGTTGGGTGTAGAGAAAGAATTAGGTATTACCAAGAAGGATATCGACAACAAGGCTTCTGAGAAGTATATCTCTACAGAGGATTATAACCACAAGTGCCGCGAGAACGTGATGAAGTTCACCGCAGAGTGGCGCGAATTGACCGAGAAGATGGGTTACTTTGTGGATCTCGATCATCCTTACATTACTTATGACAACAAGTATATCGAGACGCTCTGGTGGCTCCTCAAGCAGCTCTACAACAAGGGGCTGCTCTATAAGGGTTACACCATCCAGCCATACTCTCCAGGTGCAGGTACAGGTTTGAGTTCTCACGAGTTGAACCAGCCTGGCTGCTACCGCGATGTTAAGGACCTCACTACCACAGCCCAGTTCCTCATCAAGGATCCTAAGGCAGAGTGGACCAAGTGGGGCAAGCCTTACTTCATCGCATGGACCACTACACCTTGGACTTTGCCATCAAACGTGGCTCTCTGTGTGGGTCCTAAGATTGACTATGTAGCTATCGAGACCTACAACCTCTACAATGGCGAGCCTATGACTCTCGTGATGGCTGAGGCTCTGGTAGGTTCATATCTGAAGGCTGACCAGGAGTGCAAGGAGGGCGATCTCCTTCCATTCGACAAGGAGAAGAAGCAGTGCCCATGGCGCATCATCGACCACATGAAGGGTACCGACCTCGAAGGCATGCACTACGAGCAGCTCCTGCCATGGGTAAAACCATGCGAGAAGGTAGATGCTTTTGCTCCAGCTTTCGTTACAGAATATGCTGCTGCTCATCCTGAGAAGGTATTCGCTTCTGAGGATGGTCGCGATAAGTTCGTTGAGATGGATAGCGAGGCTTTCCGCGTGATCCTCGGCGACTACGTTACTACCGATGACGGTACAGGTATCGTTCACATCGCACCTACATTCGGTGCCGATGATGCCAAGGTAGCCAAGGATGCCAACATCCCAGCCCTCTACCTTATTAATAAGAAGGGTGAGACCCGCCCAATGGTTGACCTGCAGGGTAAGTTCTATCTCATCGAAGACCTCGATGCCAACTTCGTAAGCGCTTGCGTTAACAAGGAGGCATACGCTCATCACGCAGGCGACTACGTGAAGAATGCCTACGACCCACAGTTTAATGTGGATGGTGTTTGGGACAAGAAGGCTTCTGATAAGGCTGAAGACCTGAACATCGTTCTCTGCTATGAGTTGAAGCAGGAGGGCAAGGCTTTCAAGAGCGAGAAGCACGTGCATAACTATCCTCACTGCTGGCGTACCGACAAGCCTATCCTCTACTACCCATTGGATAGCTGGTTTATCAAGGATACTGCCCGCAAGGAGCGCATGGTAGAACTCAATAAGACCATCAACTGGCAGCCAGAGAGCACCGGTACAGGCCGTTTCGGCAACTGGCTCGAGAACCTGAACGACTGGAACCTTTCACGTTCACGCTTCTGGGGTACTCCATTGCCTATCTGGCGTGATGAGAACCGTGGCGAGAAGTGCATCGGCAGTCTGGAGGAACTCTATGCTGAAATCGAGAAGTCAGTGGCTGCCGGTATCATGCAGAGCAACCCATTGAAGGAGAATGGTTTCGTTCCTGGCGACTACAGTCAGGAAAACTATGATAAGATTGACCTCCACCGTCCATACGTTGACAAGATTGTTTTGGTTAACGAGGAGGGCAAGCCAATGTATCGTGAGAGCGACCTCATCGACGTTTGGTTCGATTCAGGTTCAATGCCTTACGCCCAGCTCCACTACCCATTCGAGGGTGAGATGGCCCGTGGCACAGAGGCAGACCGCGATGCACTCATCCACAGCACCTACGAGGGATATGCTATTCCTCCTAAGTTCTATCCAGCCGACTTCATCAACGAGGGTGTGGATCAGACCCGTGGATGGTTCTTCACCCTGCATGCTATCGCTACGATGGTATTCGACAGCGTTGCCTTCAAGAACGTCATCTCTTCTGGTCTCGTGCTCGATGCCAAGGGCAACAAGATGAGTAAGCACGTTGGTAATGTAACCAACCCATTCGAGATGATTGATAAGTATGGTGCCGACCCTGTTCGTTTCTATATGATGACCAACAGTGAGCCTTGGGACAACCTCAAGTTCGACCCTAATGGTGTGGACGAGACACGTCGTAAGTTCTTCGGTACCTTATATAATACCTACAGCTTCTTCGCCCTCTATGCTAATGTAGATGGTTTCGATGCTGAGGCTGCTCAGGTGCCATTCGAGAAGCGCCCAGAGATTGACCGCTGGATTCTCTCTTCACTCAATACCCTCATCAATGGCGTTGACAGAGAGTTGGCTGGCTATGATCCAACCCGTGCAGGCCGTCTCATCGATGCTTTTGTTAACGACGACCTCTCTAACTGGTACGTTCGTCTGAACCGTAAACGTTTCTGGGGTAAGGAGATGAGCGAGGATAAGCTGAGTGCTTACCAGACTCTCTATACCTGCCTGATGACAGTGGCTAAGCTGCTGGCACCATTCGCTCCATTCTATGCAGACGAGTTGTATCACGACTTGGGCGGCGAGTTGGAGAGCGTACATCTCGATAAGTTCCCTGTAGCTGATGAGGCTGCTATCGATGCCGACCTGGAGGAGCGTATGGCCATCGCCCAGAAGATTACTTCTATGGTATTGGCATTGCGCCGCAAGGTGAACATCAAGGTTCGTCAGCCACTCCAGCAGATCATGATTCCTGCCGTAGATGATGTACAGAAGGCACACATCGAGGCAGTAGCCGGACTGTTGAAGAACGAGGTGAACGTGAAGGAGGTTAACTTCATTGAGGGTCAGGGCATTCTCGTAAAGAAGGTGAAGTGTAACTTTAGAGTGATGGGTAAGAAGTTCGGCAAGCTGATGAAGGGTGTTGCTGCCCAGATGTCAGCGCTCGATCAGGACCAGATTGCAGCCTTTGAGAAGGCAGGCAACATCACATTGAATATCGACGGACAGGAAGCCGTGGTAGAGGTAGCCGACGTGGAGATTATCTCTGAGGATATTCCAGGATGGCTCGTATCTAACGAGGGCAATCTGACCGTAGCGCTTGAGGTAGAGTTGACCCCAGAATTGAAGAAGGAGGGTATGGCTCGTGAGTTGATCAACCGTATCCAGAACCTCCGCAAGGAGACAGGTCTGGAGATTACCGACCGCATCAACGTAACGGTGGCTCCTAATGAGGAGACCAACGCAGCCATCGAGACATTCGCCGACTACATCAAGGGGCAGGTATTGGCAGACAGCATCGAAATCGGCGACAACGCAGGTGTTGAGACCGAGTTTGATGACTTTAAGTTGAACATTCTCGTAGAGAAGAATTAAATAGTTAGGAGTTAGGAGTTAGAAGTTAGGAGCATTTCCAAACTGCTTGCTTCTAACTTTCTAGCCCTTATTCCCTAAAAACATTAACAAATAACATAATAGATAACATCTATGGCTAACGAAAAACTACGTTATAGCGATCAGGAACTCGAGGAGTTCCGCGCTATCATTGATGAGAAATTGAAGGTGGCAAAGCAGACTTATCATGATTGTATGGCTCAGCTGAACCACTCAGACAGTAATGATGTGGTAGATACATCACCAACCTACAAGGCTCTTGAAGAGGGTAGTGAAGCACAAAGCAAGGAAGAAATCATCCAGATGGCTCAGCGTCAGCAGAAGTTCATCAAGGGATTGGAAGCAGCTTTGGTTCGTATCCAGAACAAGACCTATGGTATTGACCGCGAAACAGGTGAGTTGATTCCTAAGGAGCGTTTGCGTGCTGTACCTCATGCCACTTTGAGTGTAGCTTCTAAGGAGGCTAGAAAGAAGTAATAAATGGAGAAAACAAGTAAATTTAAATACGGATGGCTCGTCACGGCAATGGTGGTTGTGCTTCTTGTTATCGATCAGATTATCAAGGTGTACATCAAGACCCATTTTTGCCTTGGCGAGTCTGTTCGTGTTACAGATTGGTTTTATATCGAGTTTGTTGAGAATAACGGAATGGCTTGGGGCATGTCGTTTATCGGCAAGTTCTGGCTTAGTCTGTTGCGTCTGGTTGCCATCTGTGCGTTGAGCATTTATCTGCATCGCATCATTAAGCGTGGTACCTATCGCCTGTTATACATTATCCTGGTGTCGCTGGTTTTGACAGGTGCAATCGGCAATATGATTGATTCCATCTTCTACGGACTTATCTTCACCGGTGCTTCACCTTATTATGTATCTTATCTTGTGCCTTTCGGCGAGGGGTATGCACCCGTGCTCATGGGCAAGGTGGTTGATATGTTCCGCTTTCCGTTCTTCACCTATACATGGCCTGAATGGTTCCCTTTCTGGGGTGGACAGCATGGTACATTCTTCGATCCTGTATTCAATTTTGCAGATTCCTGTGTATCAGTCGGCATCATTTCTCTCTTGCTTTTCTGTAGAAAAGAACTGGAAACTCTCGGAGGTGGTGATAAGGAGAAGAAGGTTAAAGATTCTTCTTCTGTAGAAACTGCTGAAGAAAAGATAAAGTCTCAATCTCAAGAAAATAAGGAGGACAAGTAATCATGAAGAAAGCTTTTCTTTATCTCTGTTGGATAGTAACCTTTTGTGCTGCCTTCGCTTCTTGCAAGCCTTCGCTGCCAAGAGATGTGCTCTCTAAAGGAAAGATGACGGATATTCTCTTCGATTATCACATAGCTCTTGCTATGGCGCAGAGCGAAGACGGTGGTAGTGAGAAGAATAGTCTGGCTTATCGCGAGGCTGTACTGAAGAAACATGATGTCACCTCGGCAGACTTCGACAGTTCGATGGTTTATTATATGCGCCATACAGAATTGCTGCATGATGTGTATAAGGATTTGGCTGAAAGATTGGATAAAGAGGTGGTTGCATTGGGTGGAAACAGTGCAGGAAATAGTGATTTTGACAATCTTACTGCTGTTGGCGATACTGCCAATATCTGGAAGGATGCTACTTCGATGGTATTCTCGCCTGATGAGGGCTTCAACAGTCGCAGTTTTAAAATTGAAGCTGATACTGCTTTCCATAAGGGTGACCGGTTCCGTCTTGATTTCGAATCGCAGTTTATCTTCCAGGATGGTATGCGTGATGGTATCGCTTTGCTGGCTGTTCAGTTCAAGAACGATAGTGTGGCACAGACTGTAATTCATATTCAGAGTGCTCAGCACTATAGTGTAGAACTCGCTGATAATGATAGCCTTGGAGTCAAATGTATAAAGGGGTACTTTATGTTGAGTGAGGGTGGCTTCAGTTCTGATGCCGGTTCTTTGACGACTCTTAAACTGATGTTTGTCAATAAGATTCGTCTCATCCGTATGCATCCTAAAAAGGTGGCACCGGTTTCTTCTTCTGCAGCATCTTCTGATTCGGCAAAAGTAGATACTGCTCGTAAGACCCGTATACCAGGTCCGAGTGTTCCAGCACGTCCGGATGGAGCTTTGGCGCCTCCGACCAGTGCACCGGTTCCTATGCCTGATAAACCTATTCAGATGACGAGTAATTAGTCTGGATGTTTAAGATATGGGTGAAATGAGAAGATGCGGAGCCCATCAGGTGATATTGCCGGATGGCTCGATATTGCAGCAGGCTGTGGTAGAAATACAAGAGGGCAGGGTGGTGAACTACTTCGAGTTTCGCGAGGAGTTGCCGATGACCGAATGGTTAGGCGGCGAAATCCGGGTGGAACGCGATGAGGAAGGCATCCTCCGTGCCCTGTGGAACGGAAAAGTAATCAATAAACATTAAACAATAAACATTAATAATATGTTAAGCGTAGATCAATTAGAAGACAAGTTGATAGACTTGGCATTTGCTGAGGATATCGGTGATGGCGACCACACAACCTTGTGTTGTATCCCAGAAGACGCCATGGGTAAGAGCCACTTGCTTATCAAGGAAGATGGCGTGTTGGCAGGTGTTGAAATGGCAAAGAAGGTATTTGCACGTTTCGATCCTACCATGAAGGTAGAAGTGTTGCTTCAGGATGGAACCCATGTTAAGAAGGGTGACATTGCAATGATTGTAGAGGGTAAGACCCGTTCTTTGCTCCAGACAGAGCGTTTGATGCTCAATATCATGCAGCGTATGAGTGGCATTGCTACCATGACTGCTAAGTATGTAAAGCGTCTTGAGGGTACAAAGACTCATATCCTTGATACCCGTAAGACAACTCCAGGTCTTCGTATGTTGGAGAAGCAGGCTGTGAAGATTGGTGGTGGTATGAACCACCGTATCGGTCTTTTTGATATGATTCTCTTGAAAGATAACCATATCGATTTTGCCGGTGGCATCGACAATGCTATTGACCGTTGCCATGCTTATCTGAAGGAGAAGGGCCTCGACCTGAAGATTGAAATCGAGGTTCGCAGTTTCGATGAACTTGACCAGGTATTGAAGCATGGTGGTGTAAATCGTATCATGCTCGATAACTTCTCTGTGCCTGATACTAAGAAGGCAGTAGACATCATCGCAGGTAAGTATGAGACTGAGTCTTCTGGCGGTATCACTTACGATACCATCCGCGATTATGCAGAGCAGGGAGTTGATTTCATCTCTGTTGGTGCCTTGACACATAGTGTGAAGGGCTTGGATATGAGTTTCAAGGCTTGCGAATAAGTGAAGAATGAAGAGGGAAGAGTGAAGAATTCAAATGCTCTTCTCTTTTTGTATATATAAACTTTGTATATATAAATTAAGGTATATTTTATGAATAAGATTTTCGCTTCAGCCATTATGGCTGTAGCTATGTTGGGCAGTGTCTCTGAGGCTGAGGCATGTACCAACTTTATAGTAGGAAAAAAAGCATCGGTTGATGGATCTGTGATGTGTTCATATAGTGCCGATGACTATGGTATGTTCCAAAATCTCTGTCATTTTCCTGCCGGTAAGCATGCTAAGGGCGAGATGCGTAAGATTTACGATTGGGATACCAATAAATATCATGGTGAGATTCCTGAGGCTGCCGAGACCTACAACGTAATCGGCAACATCAACGAGTGGCAGGTTACCATCGGCGAGACTACCTATGGCGGTCGTGAGGAGATGGTGGATTCTACCGGTATCATGGACTATGGTTCACTCATCTATGTAGCTCTCCAGCGCAGTAAGACGGCTCGCGAGGCTATCAAGGTGATGACCACCCTCGCCAATACCTATGGTTATAATTCAGAAGGCGAGACCTTTACCATCTGTGATCCGAACGAAGCTTGGATTATGGAGATGATGGGCAAGGGACCAGGCTCTAAGGGCGTGGTTTGGGTAGCTCTACGTATTCCTGATAATGCAGTTTGTGCACATGCTAACCAGAGTCGCATCGGCAAGTTCAATATGAAGGACAAGAAAAACGTGATGTATGCCAAGGATGTCGTTTCTTTTGCTCGCAGTAAGGGATGGTATCAGGGCAAGGATGCTGATTTCTCATGGAAAATGGCATATGCTAAGCCTGATTTCTCAGGACGTCGTTTCTGCGATGCACGTGCTTGGGCTCTCTTGAATCATTTCTATGATATGAGTCCTTATCTTGATTGGGCTTTGGGTAAGGATCCTAATGCGAAGGATATGCCTCTCTGGGTGGTTCCAAACAAGAAGGTGAGTGTTGCTGATGTTGAGGCTTGCATGCGTGACCATTATGAGGGTACACCTCTTTCTGTTGCTGATGGCACTGATATCGGAGGTGGTATCTGGCAGATGCCTTACAGGCCAACTCCATTGATGTTTAAGGTGGATGGAAAGCAGTGCTTCAACGAACGTCCGGTCAGCACCCAGCAGACTGGTTTTGTTTTTGTTAGCCAGATGCGTTCATGGATGCCTAGAGAGATTGGCGGTGTTCTTTGGTTTGGTAATGATGATGCCAATATGGTAGCGTTCACACCAATCTACTGTTCTTCTACAGTTCGTCCTGAGTGTTATAACACACCGGGAGCAGATGCTGTAAACTTCAGTTTCAAGAATGCTTACTGGGTGTGCAATATGACCAGCAATATGGTTTATCCTCGTTACAGCCAGATGTTCCCAACTTTGAAGGAGGTTCGTGACAGTCTGGATAACAGCTATTTTGCTGCACAGTCAGGTGTTGAGGCTAAGGCTCAGGAACTGTATGCACAGAATCCACAGGCTGCAGTCAAGTATCTCAATGATTATGGTATTGAGAAGGCACAGCAGATGTTGGCGCGTTGGCAACAGCTCTTCCAGTTTATGGTAGTGAAGTATAATGACATGATTATCAAGCCAACCAAAAAAGATGGCAGTTTCGAGAAGACTCCTTATGGATTAGGTGCAACCCCAGTTCGTCCTGGGTATCCTGAGAAATATGCCAAGGAACTTATGAAGCAAACAGGAGACAAGTTCCTGGTTCCTGAAACAAAGTAACAATATTTATCATCACATAAAGAAAGCCGATTCAAGTATATTACTATACAAGAATCGGCTTTCCTGTTTTCTTGACTTACAATACTAAATAATCGTATTATAATTTTTAAAGTTACGTCTTTTAAAATCTATTACTTGAAGTATCTCTTGTAGAGACCTGCAAAACCTGCACAGTGACGAGCCTCGTCCTTAGCCATCTCATGAACGGTATCGTGGATAGCATCTGAACCCTGCTCCTTAGCAAGCTTGGCAATGCGGAACTTATCCTCACAAGCACCCTTCTCTGCTGCAATACGAGCCTCGAGATTGCTCTTGGTATCACCCAAAACCTCACCGAGAAGTTCTGCAAAACGAGAAGCGTGATCAGCCTCCTCATAGGCATAACGTTTGTAAGCCTCTGCAATTTCAGGATAGCCTTCACGATCTGCCTGGCGTGCCATAGCAAGATACATACCTACCTCGCCACACTCACCATTGAAATGGTCCTTCAAACCCTTGATAACGTCTTCATTAACGCCATCCTTATATGCCTGACCGAGAACGTGAACGGTAGCAAATGTCATATCGTCATCTACTGCATCTTCCATCTCTTTGAACTTGCTGGCTGGAGCCTTGCAGATAGGGCACTTCTCTGGTGCTTCTGTACCTTCGTAAATGTAACCGCAAACGGTGCAAATAAACTTTTTCTTCATAATGTTTTTGTTTTAAATGTTGTTGTATAATTATTGTTTTTTGAATTAGTGAACAGTTTCTGTGAGAGGTGATTTTACGCCTTTTTTAGCGCATTCTGCACAGATTCCTCTGTAGTAGAGCTGTTCTTCCAATACGATGTTTCCTTCAATTTCCTTTCCTGGTTCCACTTTTGGAGCTGGTTCGCCGAAAAAGTCAATTACCTTGCCACAATTTCTGCAATAGAAATGAACGTGGCTTTTAATATTTCCATCATAACATACGCGATGTTCATCGATTGTGATCATCTGAGCCGCATTGTGTTCACTCAACATTCTGAGTGTGTTGTAAACGGTTGTCTTGCTCAATGTTGGGATACTCTCGGCTAATCCTTTGTACACATCCTCGATAGTTGGATGAGTGGGATGCTTGATGAGCCAATCCATAATGGCAATACGCTGGAGTGATGGTCGGATACCTTTCTCCACGAGTCTTTGATAGGCTTCTGTCTGCTTCATAATTACTTGTTTTTATAATTTGTTGATGCAAAGATAAGCAATTCTTTTGTATCTGCCAAATATTTTTGCAAATATTCCAAAGTATTTTTGAATATTTTACAATTGCATAGTTGTTTTAAGATTTGTTGTGCAAAAAGGGAGAGTCTATGATTCGCTTTTGGAAATTATTGATACTAAAACCCTTTTGGAAAAAGTAATTCCCCGTCACGCTACCGGAGTGTTGTGGCGGGGAATCTTATTTGAAAATAAACTTTATACGATATTTCAGGCGATTATCTCAAGTCGATAACTTCAGCTCCTGGGCATTCCTTGCTGTTGAAATTGAATGTGCTGTTAGAAACGTTCTTGGCTCTGAAGTTACTTACCGTGATGGTACTCCAGGTATTGCCCTGTCGCATCTTGACAACTGATGGAATATGTGTCTTTTTGTTGATGGTGATATACATTTCGGCTACAGAACGTTTCTGGTTATTGGCAACGAGATGTACTACATAGTTACTGCCTGCTGTCTTGAGCGTTGACTTATAACCAGTCTTATATATATTAATAAAGGTATAAGGGTTCATGGACATCTGCTGAGCC
>JAJXBQ010000119.1:0-10480 GCA_021640525.1 Segatella copri | reverse complement strand
CTACAAAGGTATTTAAAACTTTTTTTCAAGTGAATGGTAAATTTGTTGCCATTTTATTTTTTTATTTCATTTTTTTTTAGTACCTTTGCAAACGTTATCCTGAATACAATCTTTTTACCTTAAAGAAAACTAATACCTATTGAATGTAGAGCAGTTGTCTGAGAAGATAGCTGCTCTTGTCTTTTTTATAGCTCCCCATATAATAAATACCGCAAAACATCCGTTCTTATTTATAGAAACAAGTTTTATCACTTGTATAAATCATCACAGAAGAAACAATGGAAACAGAAGTTAAGAAGATTCCTTATCTCAACCTGAAGGCTATCAATGAGCCTTACGAGAAGGAGATAAAGGATGCTATCAACAAGGTGGTCAACAGCGGATGGTATCTGCAAGGTGAAGCCGTAAAGAAGTTTGAGAAATCGTATGCACAGTTTATCGGTACAGAATACTGCATCAGCTGCGCTAACGGGACGGATGCGCTCAAACTGATGCTGATGGGCGAACTGGCTATCGGAAAGTTGCAGAAAGGTGATGAGGTGATTGTGCCTGCCAACACTTATTTCGCTACCGTACTTGCCATCAGCAGCGTTGGACTGACACCTGTATTGGTGGATGCCAATATCGATACATTACAGATAGATGACCAACTGATAGAAGCCCGAATCACACCGAAGACCAAAGCCATCATGATTGTTCATCTCTATGGCAAACTGGCATGGACTCCGAAGATTGCTGAAATCTGCAAGAAGCATCATCTCTTGCTTTTCGAAGACAATGCGCAGGGATTCGGATGCTCCACTACTCTATCTGATTCTTCTGAAAAACCATCGAAAAGAAGATATACCGGAAATCTTTCGGATTCTGCCGCCCACAGTTTCTATCCTAGCAAGAATCTGGGAGCCTTGGGAGATGCCGGAGCGGTAACTACCAATAACAAGGAATTGGCAGAAGCCATCATGTCACTACACGAATATGGAAAGATAGAAGACGGCATCTTCAGATACCAGGGCGTCAACTCGCGTATGGACGAGATTCAGGCTGCGGTACTGAATGTGAAACTGCAATATCCAGAGAACGAGCAGAAAGCGAGATACAGACAGGTACAGCTATACATGGAGCATCTGGATGACAACATCAAGGACAGATACATCGCTGCGAAACTCCTCTCTCCAGCTCATGAGAATGTTTTCCACGTCTTCCCTTTCCTTACCCCAAAGCGAGACCAGCTGAAAGCTTTCCTGGCAGAGAATGGGGTCGGCACAAAGATTCATTACTTCCGCCCACCCTATCTGCAGCCATGCTATCCGGAAATGAATCATCTGGAATTTCCGGTATCTAAGAGAATAGCTGACGAAGAACTGAGCCTGCCTTGCAACTCTTCGCTCAACGATGAAGATATTATCAGAGTAAGCAAACTCATCAACCAGTTCTTGGCTTAAAGGTACTGCACCTTGGCACCGATAGAGAGGCCGAAGACATCCCAGAAACCGGCATTGCCATTACGGTAGAAACGCATAAAGTAGATATCTGTTGTACCCAACTCATAGAAAAACGTGATACTCTTGATACGCTTACGTTTATTGTGCGGAATATCATACTTAAACCGCTCACCCAAGGCTATATTAGGACGGACTCTGGTAGAGAACGGATAGTAGCCGCTTTCATACTTGGTAGGCTGCTTGGTCCAGAAATCATGTCCGAACACCGTATTGAAATACAGGCTGCACTCCAGCGGTTCAAACCACCAGCCCTTACCGATATTACGACGCCAAGGAATGAAATTTTCCTTGAGCGTCATGGTTAACTTCTCATCGTCAGAACTGAACTTCGGGATGTAGCCAAACAAGAGCTGCGTTTCCCACTGGCGGCGCTTACCATATTCCCATCCGATACCCAGCGAAATGATACCCATATTGCCACAGGTCTGAATGATACCACTAGTAGGTATCAGCAAATTCCAATGCTTACGGTAGCGCATAATGCGGCGGTCATATCGGGTCAGTTTGCCATCCGCCAACACCAGCGTATCATGAACGATACTATCCGTCAGTTCCAACTCCTCACTTTTCCCGGTAACCTCATCGGCAGCATGAACCTGTACAGAACCTGCAGCAAGCAAAGCTCCCAGAATGAATATATGCTTAAAACTCAATAATTTCATAACGATAACCTTTTGGAGTAATGGTGAATATATAGTACTGATGCTTAGCGGCATTAGCCACCTGATAATAGATGATGCCATCGCCATAAATATCTTCTTGCTTGGTATGATGACCATGACCGTAAAGACAGCACATCAAACCTGGGAACTGATGCGTATAAAAATTGAAGACCTTAGCTACATTATTATTAAACTGCTCTGAATAAGGGGCAGCATGCATACAGACAATGGTACGCGAAAAGTCATCTGCATCTGCCTTAACCTGCTCTTCCATGAAATCGAAATTAGGTACAGGGCGGGAATAGTCAAACTCTATGGCATTGGTATTGAGACAGACAAACTTTACCTTACCGGCAATGAAACTGAAATCGGGATTACCAAAGATTTTCTGATAAGACTGATTACCTGTTCCCAAACAGTCATGATTACCCAGCAGAGCCACGAAAGGTATCTTCAACTTCTGAAGATGGTCACGGGTCCACTGAAACTCACGGGTAGCACCAAAGTCGGTAAGGTCTCCACAATGAATCACGAAATCGAGGGAATCACTGCGGCGATTGATATCATTAACCTCACTCTTCAAATCATCCAACCACTGGTGCGAATCGCTGATCATAGCAAAACGGATTGTATCTTTCGACTTTACTGCAGCCTCAATCTTCTGAATATTGGTAACATTCAGATTTCTTGCCCCATCGATTTGCACATCATACGGATGAACATCGAAGACAGTATCGCAGGATGCCACCATACAGAGACAACAGACAGCCAGGATATAGGGAATAATTTTATGCATTCTTGTCTTATTTATCTTTAAAAACTCTTTTTTTATAACTCTTAAATACTACTTTTTCTTCTTTTTCAACCTTGCATAGAAACCTTGCAACCTGCCAGGCTGGCAACCGGCATCGAGCAGTTTCTTCAAATCACGATAGGCTTCGTCTTTTCTTCCAAGCAGAATCAGGATGTCTACATGATTGAAAGCAAAATCCTCATTACCGGCATCCAACTCCATCGCCTTGGCGTAATCAAACTCTGCCAGTTCAAGCATACCCCTCTCCTTCTCCATGCCACCTCTTGCAGCATAAGCCATCGCACTGTCAGGGTATTGCTCTATCAGACTGTTAATGCCATCGTAAGCCTCGGTATAATGCTTATCTTTCTCATTGAGCAAAGCCAGACCGAGTTGCGCCTGGAAGTTGCCAGGAACAAGTACCAGAAGATTCTGATAATCTAGACGCGCAAAGTTATAACGGAGCAACTTCTCATTGACAAAGGCACGATAGAACAAACCGGCGATATTGGTATTGTTCAGAAAGAGTACCTTATCAAGATCATCCTTGGCATATTGCCACTGCTCCAGCTGTATATTCCAAGCAGCCTTTTTCAGTCGCAGATCGATACTGTCGGGATGATATGCAAGCACTTCTGTAGCCTTGGAGAGTGAATCGCGCAAGGCTTTATTCTGAGCAGCACGTGCCTTGTCGGCATCTACGTTCTGCGCAGATACAGACAAAGAAACCATCGATGCCAATAATAATGTATAAAAACTTTTCATGGTGCAAAGTTAAGAAGACTTTTGCAAACTGCCAAATAAAAAACTATAAAACTTATTTGAGTTTACAAAAAGAACTAAATTTCAGAAAGACAGGACAATCAACAAGAAAAGCCTTAAGAGAAAGAAACACTCCTCTTAAGGCTTTTATCTATAAAGCATCTGGATAGAAAATTCACCCAGCGCCGAAAAATCCATTTACAGATTAAGCATTCTTAATCCAGTTAACGATCCATGCGCCAACCTCAGTTGTGCCATACTGAGCACCACCCTCAACCTGAATTTCAGGTGTGCGGACATTGGCATCGAGAGAAGCATCTACTGCCTTGCGGATCAAGGCGCCCTCCTCGTTCAAGCCGAAGTGCTCCAACAACATGGCTGCAGAAAGAATCTGAGCTACTGGGTTAGCCAGGTTCTTGCCAGCTGCCTGTGGCCATGAACCATGAACAGGCTCGAACAATGGTGTGTGCTCACCGAGAGAGCTGGATGGCTGCAAGCCCATAGAACCGGTGATGCAAGAAGTCTCATCGGTCAGGATATCACCGAAGGTATTCTCTGTAACGATAACATCGAAGAATGTAGGCTCAGTCAATACGCGCATAGAAGCGTTGTCGATGAACATATAGTCGGTGTTTACCTCAGGATACTGTGGCTCCATCTCCTTGGCAATCTGACGCCAGAGACGAGAAGATGCCAATACGTTAGCCTTATCTACTACTGTCAAGTGCTTGTTGCGCTTCATGGCAAACTCGAAAGCTACCTTCAGGATGCGCTCAATCTCAGGACGGGTATAGATATCTGTATCGTATGCCTTATCGTTATCCTGATACTTCTCACCGAAGTACATACCACCAGTCAACTCGCGGATAACTACGAAGTCAGCACCCTTCAGGAGTTCATCCTTCAATGGTGACTTGTGGAGCAGGCAATCGAATGTGGCTACTGGGCGAACATTGGCGAAGAGGCCCAACTTCTTACGCATAGCGAGCAAGCCCTGCTCAGGACGAACCTTGGCTGTAGGGTTGTTGTCGAAACGTGGGTCGCCAACGGCTGCGAAGAGTACAGCATCAGCATCCATACAAGTCTTGAAGGTCTCCTCTGGGAATGGATCACCTACCTCATCGATAGCGTGAGCGCCGCAGATAGCCTCGTTGTAAGTAAACTCGTGGTTGAACTTCTCTGCAATGGCCTGCATAACTGCTACGCCCTGCTTCATAATCTCTGGTCCGATACCATCACCGGCGAGAACTGCAATGTTTAATTTCATCTTATTTGATTTTTTAATTATTTTATTGTTTATAACCTTCGGAGATAATTCTGTAATCTTCGGAGATATTTTCATAATCTTCGGAGATATTTTCGTAACCTTCGGAGATATTATTCCATATCCAGATTTCGAGGCGAAACAGCCTGTTCGTCGCTCTTATCTGCCTCGTACATATTAATCATCTTCAGCGTTGCCTTGATAGCTGCTTCTGTCTGGTCAGCATCCAATCCTCGGGTGCGCCAGATACGGTCACCTTCACGCCAGGTAATGACGGTCTGAACGAGGGCATCGGTACGGCCACCAGGTGGGATGGTTACCTGATAGTTGTCGAGCTTAGGGAAGGTCTTGCCGAGCTTCACCTTATAGATATTGCGGAGGGCTTTCACGAAAGCATCATACTGACCATCACCAGAGCTCTGGTCTTCATACTCCTTGCCATCGATTTCTACCTTTACACTGGCTATAGGCTTCAAACCGTATGAGGTTGATACCATGTAACTTACCAGTTTCACCTTATCCTCTGGAGCTCCATGCTTCAATACATCACTCACGATATATGGCAGGTCGTCCTGGGTTACCAGTTCCTTGCGGTCGCCGAGTTCGGTGATTCGCTTGGTCACAGCCTTGGTCTGCTCAGGCGTCAGTTCCAATCCCAGTTCATTGAGGTTCTGCACGATATTCGCCTTGCCAGAGTTCTTACCCAACGCATACTCACGATGTCTGCCGAAACGCTCTGGTACCAGGTCGTTGCAATAAAGCTTATCCTTGTTGTCACCATCGGCATGCACACCAGCTACCTGGGTAAAGACGTTGTCTCCTACTACCGGAGTATTCGGAGCCACGGCAATGCCACTATATCCTTCAACCAATCGGGAAATATCGTTCAGACGGTCTTCCTTAATATTGGTCTTTGCCTCGAACATGTCTTTCAGAATCACCTGAACACTTGCCAATGGTGCATTGCCACAACGCTCACCCAGACCATTCACAGTAACGTGAAGACCCTTGGCGCCACTCAATACGGCAGCCAGCGAGTTGCTCACAGCCAGATCGTAGTCGTTATGGGCATGGAAGTCGAAGTGAGAATTCGGATAACGGCGCACCATCTGGCGCATATACTCCACACACTGCAATGGGTTCAGAATACCCAACGTATCAGGAAGAAGGAAGCGCTTGATAGGCAGTTTTACCAACTCATCCATCATCATGAAGAGATAGTCACGACTGTCACGCATACCGCTCGACCAGTCCTCCAAGTAGAGATTCACGGTGAATCCCTTGCTCAAAGCATAGTCGATGGTCTGCTTGATATGAGCGAGATGCTCCTCAGGCGACATTTTGAGTTGCTGGGTGCAGTGCTTGTAGCTACCCTTAGCCAAGAGGTTGATGACATGACCGCCGCATTCAGCAATCCAATCCACACTCTTGTTGTTATCCACGAATCCCAATACCTCAACGGAATCCAGTTTACCTATAGTCTTGGCATAACGGCAAATTCGAGCGACAGCATCCTTTTCACCTTCTGACACACGCGCTGAAGCCACCTCAATGCGATCTACATTGATGTCGTGCAACAGCATTCTTGCTATCATCAACTTCTCGTGAGGAAGGAAACTGACACCATTGGTCTGCTCGCCGTCGCGCAGCGTGCAGTCCATGATCTCAATCTCCTTGATGCGGGAATTATCTCTCTTTGCGTTAACGTTCATAATTACTTGTTTTTAGCTTCCCAAGCCTCAACCTTGACGCGGTTCTGAACGAGGAAGTCTACATCGTCCAAACCATTCTCCAAACAGTGTTTCTTGTAGCCGTTGATTTCAAAGTGCTCGCTCTTGCCGGTAGCAAGATTGGTCACGGTCTGGTTAGGAAGATCTACCTTCACCTCTGTCTTGTGATCCTTGTCGATGCTCTCGAAGAGTTCCTTCAGGAATTCCTCGCTTACCACTACTGGCAATACGAGGTTGTTCAACTCGTTGTTCTTGTGGATATCAGCAAAGAAAGAGCTGATGACTACACGGAAGCCTGCACCTGCGATAGCCCAGGCAGCGTGCTCACGGGAAGAACCTGAACCGAAGTTCTTGCCAGCTACGAGGATGACACCACTGTAAGATGGGTCGTTCATCACGAAGTCTGGCTTTGGAGTTCCGTCGGCATTGTAGCGCCAGTCGCGGAAGAGGTTGTCGCCCATACCCTCTTTATCGATGGCCTTGAGGAAACGGGCTGGGATGATCTGGTCTGTATCTACATTCTCCAAAGGAAGAGGAATGCAGCTTGATGTAATTACATTGAATTTCTGTTTCATTTCAATTTTTCATTTAACATTGAACACTTAACATTACATAAACTCTCTTGGGTCGGTAATCTTACCTGTAATAGCGGCAGCAGCTGCTACGTATGGACTGGCAAGGATGGTGCGGGAACCTGGTCCCTGACGACCCTCGAAGTTACGGTTGGATGTACTTACAGAGTACTTGCCTGCAGGAATCTTATCATCGTTCATTGCCAGGCAGGCAGAACATCCAGGCTGACGGATTTCGAAGCCGGCAGCCTCAACAATCTTATCAATGCCCTCTTCACGTATTTGTTTATCAACCAACCATGAACCTGGTACAAGCCAAGCAGTTACGCCATCTGCCTTCTTCTTTCCTTTAACAAGAGAAGCGAAAGCACGGAAGTCTTCAATACGACCATTGGTACATGCGCCCAAGAATACATAATCGATAGGATGACCCTCGAGTTTCTCGCCTGGCTGGAAGCCCATGTAGTTGAGGCTCTTCTTGAAACCAGCCTGCTCTTCCTCAGGAATCTCATCGAGAGTTGGGATATTCTCGGTAATGCCGATACCCATACCTGGGTTGGTACCATAGGTGATACGTGGTTCGATATCCTTTGCCTCGAAAGTCAACTCCTTGTCGAAGACTGCATCATCGCCACTCTTCAAGGTCTTCCAGTAAGCCACAGCCTTGTCCCACTCTTCACCCTTAGGTGCATATTCACGACCCTTGATGTACTCGAATGTTGTCTCATCAGGAGCTACGAAACCACCACGGGCACCCATCTCGATAGAGAGGTTGCAGAGGGTGAGACGACCTTCCATAGACATATCCTTCACTACATCGCCACTGTACTCAACGAAGTAACCGGTAGCACCTGAAGTAGTGAGCTGGCTCATCAGATAGAGAGCAACGTCCTTGGCAGTAACGCCCTTGCTGAGCTTACCGTTGATGCTGATGCGCATAGACTTTGGCTTGCTCTGGAGAATACATTGTGAAGCCATCACCATCTCGACCTCAGAAGTACCGATACCGAAAGCTACAGCACCCATGGCACCATGAGTAGAAGTATGAGAGTCGCCGCAAACGATGGTCATACCAGGAAGAGAAAGACCCTTCTCAGGACCTACTACGTGGATGATACCATTATCCTTTGTGTTCATGGCAAAGTGAGTAACACCGAAATCAGCGGTATTCTTTGCCAAGGTATCTACCTGCTTCTTTGAGATAGGATCCTCGATTGGTTTATCCTGATCGTGGGTTGGAGTATTGTGGTCAGGCATACAGAAAATCTGGTCTGGACGGAACATCTTGAGTCCGCGTGCTCGCATACCAGCGAATGCCTGAGGTGATGTTACTTCGTGACAGTAGAGACGGTCGATGTAAAGCTGTGTAGGACCGTCCGGAACAATCTGGACAACATGCTTGTCCCAAATCTTGTCGAATAATGTATTCATAATATCTCTTGTTATATATATGTTTATCTAATCTTAAACTTGTTAATACAATCAATGTAAGCCTCAACAGAAGCCGTAACGATGTCGGTATCTGCACCGAAGCCATAATATACATGACCATCGTATTCCACCTGCATGTGAACCTTGCCCACATCATCAGAGCCCTTATCGATAGCCTGGATGGTGAACTCCTTGAGGTTCATCTCCTTGGTGATGACCTTCTTGAGAGCATTGATAGCAGCATCTACCGGACCGTTACCAGATGATGCAGCCTCAAACTTCTGACCTGCAATATCAAGACCGATACTTGCAACGCTCTTCACGCCCTTACCTGTAGTAACCTGCAACCAGTCGAGCTGAACACCATGCTTATCAGCAGAATCAGCACCGGCAAGCATCAAAACATCCTCATCGGTAACTTCCTTCTTCTTATCAGCCAGTTGGAGGAACTTCTTGTAAATCTTGTCGAGCTTCTCCTCATCATTAATCTCTACACCATTGACATGGAGACGGTACTTCAATGCAGCACGACCAGAACGGGCTGTCAATACGATAGCATTGTCATCCAATCCCACATCCTTAGGATCAATGATTTCGTAAGTCTGAACATTCTTCAAGACACCATCCTGATGGATACCGGAAGAATGAGCAAAGGCATTGCGACCCACGATAGCCTTGTTTGGCTGGACAGGCATATTCATCAGGCTGCTCACCATGCGTGAGGTAGGAATAATCTTGGTGGTATTGATGTTGGTATCAATATCGATATGCTTGTGACACTTCAGAATCATGGCAATCTCTTCGAGCGAAGTATTACCTGCACGCTCACCGATACCATTGATGGTAACTTCAACCTGGCGTGCACCATTCAAAACACCCTGCAGGGTATTGGCAGTAGCCATACCGAGGTCGTTATGACAGTGGGTAGAAAGGCGTGCCTTGTCAATGCCATCAACATGCTCCATGAGATACTTGATTTTGTCACCATATTCATCAGGCAGACAATAACCTGTAGTATCAGGAATGTTCACTACAGTAGCACCCGCCTTGACAACAGCCTCTACGACACGAGCCAGATACTCATTATCGGTACGGCCTGCATCCTCAGCATAGAACTCTACGTCCTCAACATACTTTTTAGCATACTTGACAGCAGCTACAGCACGTTCGATGATTTCCTCGCGGGTAGAATTGAACTTATACTTGATATGACTGTCGCTGGTACCGATACCGGTATGGATTCTCTTATGCTTGGCATACTGCAAAGCCTCAGCAGCACAATCAATATCTTTTTCTACGGCACGGGTAAGTGCACAAATAGTAGGCCAGGTTACAGCCTTAGAGATTTCTACCACTGAATTGAAGTCGCCCGGACTTGATATTGGAAATCCAGCCTCAATTACATCCACGCCCAACTGCTCCAGTTGCTTTGCCACCTGAATCTTCTCAACTGTGTTCAACTGACATCCCGGAACCTGTTCGCCATCGCGGAGGGTCGTGTCGAAAATGTATAATCTGTCACTCATATCTTTTAAATTTTAAATTTACACCTTATTATATAAGAGCTACACATTCAGAACGCACTACGTTTATATAGCAATCCGTGCAGAAGCATCAGATAAAGTAAAAAGCCTTCCCCCACTCCATAGACGGAAGTGTAGAAAGGCTTTTAATATCTTATGCGATGAACTATACGCACACCTTATCACTTCCGCCCACAAACTGCAGTCGAAGTCGAATAATAATGCTTGTAATGTTCAACAA
>JAJXBQ010000118.1:0-10482 GCA_021640525.1 Segatella copri | reverse complement strand
TTGTTGCTCAGGTGCTTATAAAAAATATTAAATTATAGTGTTGCGGAAATAAGGGTTTTATTAATCGGAAACAGGGGACAGGCGAAACGGAAACAGGGGACTAGCGAAACAAGAACAGCAGACTAGCGATAGGCAGAACAGTGGGCTGTCTGAGCCAAACAGCGAATGAAAACCGGTTTGCCAGGTTTTTAAATAACCGAAATACCACACCGGTTCCGGCTGATATCAGAAAAGAAGAAGAAAAATTGATTTTACTCTTCACTCTTCACCCAATCGCTGGGAATGCCTTTATATAAAGGGGATTCGAGAGGTGAAGAGTGGGTGAAGAGAGGTGAAGAGTTACAAAAAACTCTTCACCCTCCGCAGCGCCTTTATATAAAGGGGATTCGAGCTATCGGGTGAAGAGTGAAGAGTTTTTGGGCTATTCCATTGCCTCATATCCTTTATTCTGAACCAACTTGCCATTGAAGGCAAGGCTTCGCTGAGGTATCGGGAAGACGATGGAACAGGATGAGAGAGAGGACTGAACTGAACGGCGAAGATGCGAGGACTTGAGGAACTTGCCGAAACGGATGAGGTCCTGACGATGCCCCGTCTCGCCCGCCAGCACAACCTGACGGTCTTCCAGAATATTGGCAAGCGATGACCTGCGCGCAGGCAAACCGGCATGCGCACGAACCATATTATACTCTGCCCTGCCATCCCCATCGTTACGCTCCATCGCCTCAGCCTTCATCAGCAACGCATCGGCATAACGGAAACGGAAAAGAGGTCTGGCTGGCCGTGGATGCTGAACAGAATCAGCCTCATCCATCACCAGCGCATCATCCGGCATCTGATAACGCACAGAACTGTTGAAGATTTCATCCTCCTCTAAACTGCAGCCCTCATCAGCCAGTCTGTTACAATAGAAGATGCAGGTTTCCCATGCATTCAATATCTTGCTGCGGTTCTCACTCGCCTTGCCGCCCGTAATGAGCGAGGCGCCATCGGCTGTACGCACCATAAATTCCAGGTCCCTACCCTTCGGACGCTTCCTGTAACCCTGCGCCCAATCGTTGTACATATAGATTTCAGCATTCAGCGCCAGTTTAGCCAGCAGGAAGTTAACCACAGGCTGCGTGATGCGCCCATAATGAGAGCCTTCCTCCAAACTTGACGTCTGAGGAAGATAAGGCAACACCTGCTGCAATTCGCTGAAGATGAAATGGAAGATTTCGCTCCGTTCGCTCTGAGCCGACAGCTTTTCATCGGTAACCGAAGAGCCCGATGCCGGTTCATAGATGAGTGATTCTGCCGAAGACAGGAGTACCGGAATCCTGCCATACAAATCCATCGCCTCATAATACATCATGGCTCTGATGGCACGCACCTCAGCCTTGAACTGCGCCTTCTGGTTATCGGTAAGCCGTACAGACTGTAAATCTATCATATCCAGCGACTTGTTGCACATACCGATAGCCCGATAAAGATATTGCCAGGAAGAATAAAGCTGTTCATCATCAGGAGAAAGAGAAAGCAGACTGTCAAGACGCTGAATATTGCGGATGCCTTCCCCCTCAATCGCTCCACCCATAAAATTATATAAAGGAGCTATGGTCGTATCGAATATTTCAGACGCAGAACCATTGCTGCCACCCCCATCGAGCTGATCCTTAGGATGCTCATTCAAGCACGATGAGAATGCCAACAGGGTCAGGAAAGAGATGACCCACGTAAGCAAATGTGAAATATATCGTCTCATAACCATATCACATGAAGTTTAGGTTTTAAACTGTCAAGACTGCGAATAACAGCAATCCGACTGCAAATATAAGAAAAAAGAATGATAAAAGGACACAAATATAGTAAAAATCTACGTAAATTTTGCGGTTATCAAATTTATTTGTACCTTTGCACCCGGTTAGCAGAGAGCTAACTAAGGGGTGCTACCGCCGAAAAAGAGAAAAAAGCGGATGCTGAGAATATACCCATCGACCTGAACCAGGTAATGCTGGCGTAGGAAAATAAGGCACATTCCCCCCTTATATAGATGTTTTTTAAATTAAATAAATGAAAAGATTCAACGGGATTGCACTCAGTGTAGCGTTTTGCTCTTTGGCAAGCCAGGCTGCACTGGCACAGACAAAAATCGACACCTTGAAGGTGCAGAATTTGAATGAAGTGATTGTAAAAGGCGTACGTGCCGCAAAGGAAGCTCCATACGCCGTGGCTAACATCAGGAAATCAGAACTCAAACAATTCTCTTGCTCAGGTCAGGAATTGCCATTTCTCCTTTCTCGTACACCGGGCATTCTCGCCTGGAGTGAGAACGGTATCGGCACCGGTACTACCTATATGCGCATTCGTGGCGCTGCCGGAAGCCGCATCAATGTAACACTCGACGGAGTGGCTCTCAACTCACCGGAAGACCAGACCGTTTTCTGGGCTAACATGAACAGTTATTCTTCGCTCCTGGGCAGCATCCAGGTACAGCGCGGCGTAGGTTCTTCTACCAATGGCGACGGTGCCTTCGGTGGAAGCATCTCTATGGCTACAGCTGCTCCTTCGCTCACCCCTACTGCAGAAGTTACCGGTTCTTTCGGTTCTTACAATACCTATCATACAGGCGCCAGCTTCTCTACAGGTCTGCTCGGCAAGCATCTGATTTTTGACGGTGCTTATCACGAGACAGCTACCGACGGTTATGTAGACGGCACAGCAGGCCGCTCAGGTTCTTACTATGGCGGCCTGACCTGGCTGGGCGATAACTTCAAGATAAGCTACAAGAACATCGGCAACTTCGAGAAGACCGGTCAGGCTTGGAACGGTGTGCTGGGTGGAGATTACAACTCTAACTTCAGCCTCCTTCAGGATGGCATCCGCACTTATAAAGATATGTATAAGGCTGGTCTGGATAAGTTTAACGTGCTGACAGGCGATATGGTTCGCAACGACAAGAGCGATTATACCATCACTCCTTATATCCTGCGCGACGGAAGCAAATGGGACAAGACTACTGATAACTTCTATCAGAACCACAACATCCTTTCGGCTACCTGGACACCAAGCAGCCACTGGAGCCACAGCCTCTCACTGCATTATACCTATGGCTACGGCTACTACAAGGAGTTCAAGAACAACGCCAAGTTTGCCAAGTTCGGACTCATCTACAAGGATGCAGAGGGCAACAAGATTAAGAAGTCTGACTTCATCCGCAAGAAGGGACTCACCCAGCATACCTACGGCATGGTATACAACACCAACTACAAGGATGAGCACTGGGATGTTATCGGCGGATTGAACCTGCAGCAGTTCCGCGGCAACCACTGGGGATACCTTACTTATATCGCCAACCAGGATGCCGAAAAGAAATTCTTCGGCAGCAACGGCCAGTATAAGTACTATGATTCTGATGCCCACAAGTATGACTACAGCGCCTTCGTCAAGGCAAGCTATCGCTTTGCAGACTACTGGAATGCCTTCGCTGACCTGCAGTATCGCCGTGTAGAATACAAGACCGACGGTATCAACGATAAATTTATCGCCCAGGCAGATGGCAGCTACAAGAACCAGGAGCTGAACATCAACGAAAAGTACAACTTCTTCAACCCTAAGGCAGGTATCAGCTTCAACAAGGATGGCCACAAGGCATACGCATCTGTAGCCTACAGCAACCGCGAGCCAGAGCGCAACAACTTTACCGACAACTTCAACTATCCATTCCCTAAAGAGGAGAAGCTGCTCGATGTAGAGTTCGGCTATCAGTATCAGGGCGAAAACTGGCACGCAGGCGCCAACTTCTACTATATGGATTATGACAACCAGCTGGCTCAGACCGGACAGTTGAGTGACATCGGCGAGGCGCTGACCACCAACATCAAGGATTCTTACCGTATGGGCGTAGAGCTGACAGGCGGCTGGGCCCCATTGTCATGGTTGTCTGTAGAAGGAAATGCCGCTTTGAGCAAGAACAAGATCAAGGACTTTGATGAGTATGTAAGCAACTGGGATGATGATACGAAGCCAGGCGTAGTACATTACGACAACTCAACCCTCTCTTATTCTCCATCAGCTATCCTGAACGGATTCATCGATATCCACTATGCCGGTTTCTCAGCTACCTGGCACACCAACTTTGTAAGTCGCCAGTATATTACCAACACAGAAGACCGCGACTTCTCGCTGCCATGCTATTCACAGAGCGACCTGAGCCTGAACTATAGCGCTAAGGTAACCAAGGCACTCGGCATCAAGGAGGTAAGCTTCGGTGTGGATATCAACAATATCTTCAACCGCCACTATGCAGCCAGCGCATTCACCTGGGGCAATGCTATCGGTTACGGATATACATTGGACAACCGATTCAAGCAGATAGCCTACATCCCGATGGCAGATACCACCTGGATGACGCATCTTACATTGAAGTTCTAATCAGAAATCATCATGATGGATTATATTGCATCACATGGTTTAGACATCTTTACCACGGTACTCGGACTGGTTTATATCCTGTTGGAGTACCGTGCCAGTATCTGGCTCTGGCTGGTAGGCATCATCATGCCCGCCCTGGACGTATGGCTCTATTGGAGTCATGGTCTTTACGGCGATGCGGGTATGGCGGTCTACTATACGATAGCCGGTATATATGGTTATGCCGTATGGAAATATGGCAAGAAGCACAACCAGAAGGAGAAAGAAGAACTTCCGATTACCTATATGAAGAAGTCGCTCTATCTCCCTACTCTTCTGTTCTTCCTGGCAGCCTGGGGCATCACCTATTATATACTGATAACTTTCACCAACTCTACAGTTCCTCTGCAAGACAGTTTCACCAATGCCCTGAGCTTTGTGGGTCTCTGGGCGCTGGCACGCAAATATATCGAGCAGTGGTTCTTCTGGATTATCGTAGATGCCGTTTGCTTCTATCTCTATATCATCAAAGGCATCCCATTCAAGGCAGGACTTTACGGTCTCTACGTCATCATCGCCGTAGCCGGATACTTTAAATGGAAGAAGATGATGAAAAAGGATTGCTAGTTAATAGTTCAGATATTATAAACGGAAAAAGGAAGCCAAGGCAAAAACAAACTTGCCAGGCTTCCTTTATTTCATTTATATAAACAAGAACCACTATACCAAGGTTCCGCGCTTAAACTTATCCTATCAGCGAAAAGCACATTCTTTATGCCCTTTTCACCTTTAATCCGTTTTCGATACTAACCAGTTCATCGCTGAATCCAGCATCAATCTTCAGTCTTTCTTCCACTTTTGAACAACTGTGGATAACTGTGCTATGATCACGATTACCAACGAGTTTGCCGATTCTCGAAGCAGGCATTTTGGTATATTTCTGTGCCAGATACATCGTTACCTGTCTTGCCACTACATAATCACGCTTACGGCTCTTGCTGTTCACGGCAGTAACCGTTACATTATAATGATGGCAAACCGTTTCAACGATGTCATCGATGGTGAGCGGCTTATCATCCATCTTCACCGCACGCTTGATGACGCGCTCGGCAAGACGGATATCAATGCTGCTATTATAAACGATGCTGTAAGCCAGAAGACCATTGATGGCTCCCTGCAAATCGCGCACACTTCCGTTACAGGTCTGGGCGATGAAAGAGATGACATCTACCGGAATCTTCAAACCGTCACGACGGATTTTATTGCTCAGGATATCCACACACAACTGGATATTCGGCTTCTCCAACTCGCAGACCAGACCGCAAGAGAAACGGGTGAGCAGACGGTCTGGCATATCCTTCAACTCTACCGGAGGGCGGTCGCACGCCAGGATAATACGCTTTCCGTTGCGGAAAAGGTGGTTGAAGATATGGAAGAAGGTGTTCAGCGTCTTCGCCTTACCAGCCCACTCCTGGATATCATCCACAATCAGCATATCGATAGACTGATAGAAGTTGATGAAATCATTGCTCGCATTATGGAGCACGGCATCAGTATACTGGGTCTGGAAAAGACGGGCACTCACATAGAGCACACGCTTCTGAGGATACATCTGCTTCGCTTTCAGACCGATGGCATTCACCAGATGCGTCTTACCGCTACCCGAAGGTCCGTAAATGAACATTGGGTTAAACTGGGTGGTATTGGGATGCTCGGCAATAGACAATCCTACGGAACGAGGCAGCTTATTGCTATCACCCTCCATATAATTGTTGAAAGTAAGCTTCGGGTCTAACTGCGTATCAATGTCTTCCTGCTGCTGGGGAGCGGCAGGCTGGGCAGCCGTCTGCTGGGCACGCTCACGAGTTTGCTTTGCCATATCAGCATCGTCTGGATCTGCCTCTATATCTTGAGAAAGCTTATGCTCCTTATCGGTTACAACACGATAAGTGAGACGGATTCCTTCACCAAAATTACGATGCAGCACCTTACTTAACAAGTCAACGAAGTTCTGTTCCAAGTACTCGTATACGAACGGACTCGGAACCTGCACCAACAAAGTCTTTGTCGACGGCTTGTACGATTCAAAGACGATTGGCTTGAACCATGTGTTATATTGCTGCTCTGTTACACTGTCCTTTATGAGCAAAAGACTGTTGTCCCAGAGGGCTTTTGGACTTGCTAACATTGATTACTTATATTATTAATACTTTAATTCACAAATGACGGGACGCACCAAAAGATGCGAAATCATGTGCAAAGTTACAAAAAAAATAGGAGAAATGCAAATCCCCCTTATTTAAAACATTTTAATAGATAGTCTTTAAATTACTGAATACCAAACACTTGTCTAAAATACAAATATAGCAGACTGAAATTCAGTGAAACAATAATGTAACGTCCCCGAAACGGCTAACAAACAAACAGTTTGCGAGTCATTTCGGGGCGTGAAACATACCGAATCTTATTTAGACTAAATTTATTTAGCTTTAACTCTTTTTACTTGTCCTTTCTGCCGAAAACAGAGAAATGGACATAGCGTTTCGGATGTGCCTTCAAGTCGATAACCAAGGAGTCGGCATGACTCATGGTTGACGTCAGATTGTCGTACAGCTTGGTATCGTTCATCAGCAATCCGAGGCTTCCCTGGTTGCTGTTCAGCTTCTCAGTAAACTGATGAGCACTCTCCAAAGTCTGGTTCACCTTGTTCAAAGTGCCCTGCACATCAAGACTGGCCAGATTAGCTGTGAGGCGGTTGGTATTATCCAGCACGCCATTTGCTTTTCCTATCATACCCGGAACCTGTTTGTTGAGTCCTGCCATCAGGGTATTCAGTTCATGTGTAGAAACGGTGAGGTTGCTTGTAATGGTTTCCACATTATGCAGCGAAGCAGCCAGAGCCGGGTCAGCCAGCAGCGCATTCACGCTGGTAAGGATAGAATCCAACTTAGGCAACATCTTTTCCACTACCGGAACCAGGTTGGCAGCCTTATCCATCATGCCTCCGTTTACAGCACCCGGAATGATACCACCCGGTTCTACTCTTTCGCGCGGATTGTTTGCCAGAAGCAGATTCACCTGCAGGTTACCCATCAGGTCTTTTACTATTTCGGCTTTACTGCCCTGCGGGATTCTCAAATCCTTGATAATATCCACCTTTACTTTGATAGGACCATTCTCCTTGTAATCATATTCCAAACCATCCACGGTACCTACCTTATAACCATCCGCATAAATAGGCGTAGAGGCACCCAGTCCCTGGATGTCATCAAACGTCATATAGTAGGCGTTGTTGGTAGAAAACAGATTCATGCCTTTCAGAAAATTGATTCCGAAATACATAACCAAAATACCGACAATAGCTACAAGAGCTATCTTGATTTCTTTTGTTAGCTTCATATTTATCTCTTTATATATTCGTGCTTATATCTTATCCTTACTCAGGTCAATCAGCGGTTTCTGTTCTGTTTGAACTCACGTATCGCCTGATTCACATCATATTTCTTTCCATTCTTGAAAGCTATGATGAAAGCTTCCGGGAACTTCTCGGCAAGCGTCTTGCGCAAGCGGAAAATCTCATTATAGTTGGTAGAGGCTCCCATCGTATATTTCACCATATTGCCTTCCTGATAACTGTCATAACCGGTTTCGCCCTTAAAATGGGCATCGCCCTTGCGGAGCGTGCGGTTGCTGACAAATATCTGAAGCTTGAAGACAGGCGCATCGGCTACATTGGCTTTCTGCTGTGCCGGCTTGTTCTGCTGAACCGGCTTGTGCTGCTGAGACGTTCTGTTCTGCTGCGTCTGTCTGCTCTGCTGAGCCGGCTTATCCTGCTGGTTCTGTCTTCTGTTCTGCTGAACCGTTCTGGCTTTTTCCGCTCTGGTTTCCACATGCTTCACCATTCTTCTCGGAGCAGTATCCACTTCCTCTGCACGGCGCTCATCCTGCTCCTGCTTCGTATCAGAAACGATCTTGGCAACCGACACCGATTCGGTATCTGCAGCACGATAAGGAACCGAGATGGATTTATCGTATTTATTGCGATATTGCGCAAAACCTTCGTAGATGCCTCGGGCAATATCATCCACCCTGCTGGCATCGTTGAGCAGTCTTTCTTCGTCAGCAGTAGTGATGAAACCGAGCTCTATCAGACAGCTAGGCATCGAGGTTTCTCTGAGAACCAGGAATCCTGCCTGATGCACACCCTTATCCGGACGGTTGGCACTGTTGCATACCTTTCGCTGGATATTGCGCGCAAGTTCTACGCTTCTTTCCATATTCTTACCTTGTATGAACTCGAAGATGATGTAGCTTTCAGAAGATCTTGGGTTGAAACCCTGATAGGTCTGTTGATAGCCCTTCTCCATCGAGATAACGGAGTTCTCTCGCATAGCCACATCGAGATTATCCTTGGCACGGTGCATACCGAGCGTATAGGTTTCAAAACCGCGGGCTATCTTACCGGCTGGCAGCGCATTGGTATGTACCGAGATAAACAGGTCGGCATTGGCGCGGTTAGCAATGTTGGCACGCTGTTTCAGAGGAATAAAGACATCAGTCTTGCGGGTATAGATGACTCTCACATCCGGCATATTGCGCTCAACATATTTGCCAAACTGCAATGCCACAGAGAGATTGATATTCTTTTCTTTGGAAATAGCACCAAGTGCACCCGCATCATGACCGCCATGACCTGGGTCGATAACGAGCGTGAAACGGCGGTTGGCGCCTGTCGCTGTCAGCACCAACATACACAATAGGGTCAATATGAGTGTTATTTTCTTCAACATATCTTTCTGATGATTTTGCAAAATTACTACTTTTGTATCAGAAAACCTAAATCTACTATAAAGTTTTATCATTTGTTAATACAACTTCTACCCCTGCACCATCACAGTCTGCTCCAAAAGGAGGATTAACTTTGGTAATGGCGAGTTGTATTTTCTGAATAGCCGGATATTCTGCAAAGAGTCGCTTTCCTATCCTTCCGGCTACATGTTCCAGCAGTTTGCTAGGTATCTCCATCTCCTGTTTCACGAGTTCATAGAGTTCTGCATAGTTGAGGGTTCCAGCCAGTTCATCGGTTTCCATGGCTCTGGAGAAATCATAGCTCACATCCAGATTCACCACATAATCGTTGCCCACCAGGGTTTCCTGTAGCAGAACGCCGTGATATGCATGGAAACGGACATTCTTCAAGTATATCTTACTACGGAAAAGCATAGTTTATATCAGTTTCTATCTTGGGGATTAGGATTCGGAATCGCTATCATCATAAAGTTTCATCAGGCTACCATCCTTCAGATATCTCTTCAGGGCTGTCACAACACCTTTCTTCCAGGTATTGATGTTATCTGAAGTAAGCTGGAGCTGATAAACGAGCTTGATGACATGTTCGATAGGCATACGGTAGCGCAGCACACCGGAAATCAGCTTGGCATAGTTCCAGTATTCAGGATTAAACTTCTCGCTCAATCCCTCAACCGTAATCTTATAGCCTCGCTTGTTCACAAACTGGAAGTCGTATCGCTTCAAGCCTCCATCCAGAATGGTCTTCACAATCTTGCCTTTGCTTACAGATTTAGGCAGCATGATACCCTCGTCCTCATCCTGCAAACCCGTGAAGATTTCGTATGGATGACCGTCGAGCAGTCCTACCAGAGCCACCCATTTCTCCTTATTATTCTGGAATCGCACCACATCGCATTCCAGTTCTCGAGGTCGCACCTCCATCACTTCAGGAGAGAAAACAGGAAGATGAGTTTCCTCTGAAACAACATTGGCTATCTGATCATAGAGTTTATTCCAATCAGACTGTTCTACATGATAATTCTGATGAAGTGTTGCCAGATTAGCATTCAATTCATCTATAAGAGCCTTGGAAGCCTCTTCAAAAGTCATATTTTCAGTATATTTCATATCAAACGTTTCATATTTAGGTGCAAAATTAAACTTTTATTTCTAAAATCTGAAACGTTTTGGCATATATTTCACTAAAAAAGCGAGAGAAAGACAACTTTTTGGGAAACTTTCACTAACTTTGCAGCAAAATAGGGTTCTGAAATGGAACAGAACTCCTATATATATAAT
>JAJXBQ010000390.1:0-1608 GCA_021640525.1 Segatella copri | reverse complement strand
ATGAAAAGGAGTTCATATGGTCGAAAGTAATACTTTTAATAAGATCGTTGTAAGTAAGCATTCCCGTAATGGAAGCGTTAACGAAGCGAAGCTCTCACACAACCAGCTTCGTTCTCATTGCGTCAGTGTCAGATTAAATGATGAAGAGCTAACGCTTCTCAATGAGAAACGAGGCCGTCATCGTAAAGGCGAGTGGCTTCGCTTATCTTTAATTAATAAACTTCCTGCTGTCGTTCCAGCCATCAATTTTGAAGCCTGGAAAACCCTTGGTGAGATTTCGCAGAAGCTAAACAAGCTTGTGGCTCATCTTGATAGCAAGAGCTATGAAAGCCCTCTGACGCAAACTGAACTCTTCGCCGTAAAGCGCCAGGTCTCAGAGCTTCGCTTGCATTTAATTACCGCTGACCTGTGGAGAGCTTCCCATGAAGGGGATGCAGAAGATAAAGCGAGGTAAGAACTTCGCTGGCGTAGTGTTTTATGCATTGAGGCCAGCTTCGCATCATAAAACTCCCCCATCAGTAATTGGTGGCAATATGGATGGAAGCAATGCCGGAGAGTTGATTGCAGAATTCAATGCGACTAAAGCGCTTCGCCCGGATGTTGCTAAACCCGTCTGGCACAATTCGCTTCGCTTGCCGAAAAACGAAGCGCTGACAAATGCTCAGTGGTCAGAGATTGCTGATGATTACATGTCCCGAATGGGCTTCTCTGAAACGCACCTCAGATGCTATGTACTCCATGATGATGCGGCCGGCCAGCACATCCATATCATCGCCAGTCGCATCGAACTCAGTTCGGGGAAGCTCTACTTAGGTAAAAATGAGAACCTTATCAGCACCCGTATCATCCAGGATCTTGAACAAGACTATCAGCTAACAAGAACCAAAGGACCGAAAGCATCTCCAGCAGCGCCCTCACCTAAACCGAAGCTCAAAAAATCCCGTAATGAGATGATGATAGAAAAGAGAACTGGTGAGCTATGCCCAAAAGGAATCATCCAAAACGCCCTTAACGAACTGCTTGATACTAGGCAATCGATTACCGACCTCGTGCAACAGCTTGTGGCACAAAATATCAGGCCAATCCCTAACATTGCCTCTACTGGACGCATGAACGGCTTCTCATTCGAATACAACGGGATTGCTTTCAAAGCATCTCAATTGGGAAAAGGGTATTCTTGGTCTGCCTTGCAAAGCAGAATCGACTACCAACAGGAACGTGATAATGCTTTCCTGTTTAAACTGAAATCATCTGTCAGAGAAACATCTGTTAGTGCAACTCATGATATGGTCATAACTATAGATGCTCCTGAAACCACGACAGAATACGTTAACCGCCCCATAGAAGCACTTATCCTCGATAAACGAGCTGCTGGTCAGGACGAATACTCTATCGCTTCTGTCGAAGCGCTTCTCCCAGAAGCTGTTGCAACTAACAAAGAAGCGATAGCAACCGAAACGTTAAAAGTAGCGCCCAAGCGAAGCTATAGGGCTTCAACGTTCAGATGGTTAGAGACCATCCCCTATCTCAATACCATTATTACCATCTTCAAAAACCTCAAAATCCCAACCCTTAAACGCCCTCAAAAACACAAAACCATCACTAGCG
>JAJXBQ010000117.1:0-10532 GCA_021640525.1 Segatella copri | reverse complement strand
GTTGCTCAGGTGCTTATAAAAAATATTAAATTATAGTGTTGCGGAAATAAGGATATACAAGAGCCTGGTATATAAGTACCATGCCACGGAAATAGCCCACTATCTGAAGTCCGACCGCAAGGCTGCGAAAAAGATCAGAGAGGTGGTGGAAAATGGCAAGATGGTGAGCGGCTATTACATGATGGCACCCTTGAGCAATGGCAACAACCGCTTTATCCTCTTCAGCAATCCGAGTGAAAGCAAGGGAACCGTGATTTATATCGAAGGCGACCTGTCGCCCGAAGATATCATGAAACTCTGCTATTCCAGAAGATAGAAGCAACATTTTTCTTCTGGAATCTTCTCAATAAGAATAAGAAACAACATAAAATAAAGTATTATGAATATCAAAAACGTAATGATGATGGCTGCCATGATGCCAGCCTTCGCCCTTGCTGAAACCAACAGCAACTGTGCACCAGCCTCTGTAGAGGCTAACGACACCACAATCAGAGTGAACGACCAGAACATTGTCATCAAGCAGGATGGCGAACAGACTTCTGTGAAGATATATAAGATGAACGGCAACGAGATGACCAAGATTTCCGAAACCCAATTCGTAGATGGTCAGGAAGTAGAAAAGGTATTTGTCACCTCGCCTTTCATCCCTCAGACCCTGAGCAAGCGCAAGCGCAGTCTGGAGAGTCATTATCCAACCTTCTTCTTCGGCTGTAGCCAGTTGCCAGGCAGCAGGGGAAGCATGGGAGGCAACAACGAGATGCACAGTCGCGACTCCAAGTCGTGGGAATGGGGCATCACCCTCACCAGTCTCTGTTTCCGCCTTTCCAACGAAATGGCGCTCACCTCCTCTCTCTCCATCGGACAGGTACACCACCATTTCAAGGACAATTATGTATTAAGCACCGAAAACGGGGTATCAGCAATGACTCCGATAGAAGGCGAGACGCTGAAGAAAAGCTATATCAGCTACAATGTGCTCCGCCTGCCTATCATGCTGGAGTGGCAGAAGCGCATAGGATGCCATGATGCATTCCTGGCTTTAGGTCCATCGGTAGAATACCGCTGGCACGAACATTCCCGCTACTTCATCGGAAAGCACAAGCATACCGAAACGGGCGATATCAACCTCAACCCTATCGGCCTGAACTTCGAGGCCCGTGCCGGCTACTCAGGAGTGATGCTCTACGCCCGTGCCGGAGTAACCCCACTGCTCAACAAGACCAAGGCTCCCGAGTGCTACCCGATGACCATCGGCTTAGGATTTAGACTGTAACATAGCTGCAATGTAGCAGAAATATAGCTGTAATGTAGCAAAACATAACTGAAACTGTCCCCATCTGAAACACCCATTCAGATGAGGACAGTTTTTTATTCTGCCAAATTCGGGAAAAATAATCGGCCAAATTCGGGAGTTAAATAATGCCAAATTCGGGAATTTGTGAAAAAGCCCACATTTTCGGCATTTAGCCGAGAACCTAGGATTTATCAAAAAAAACGAAAAAAGTGGCGATAGGTGTGCGAAATCTATGTTTTTTTATGAGATTTAGCACAACTATCGCCACTTTTTGCTATTTTCATGCATTTTTTTCAATAAACGTTTGGCTATATAAATTCTTTTCAGTACTTTTGTATTTGTCATTCTGCGGATTGCCATCAATGAGTTGTTGGCGTTAATCTGCCGTTTGGCTCTATTTTTATGAAAACGGCGTTTACTGCGTTTTTCTTCTGACAAGTTGGAAATTAGGGACTTCCAAAACGAGCTTCGGATAAGAAACAAGGTGGGCGCTTACACCTTGCGTGTATATACATGGCACAAATGCGCCCTTTCGTCAAGAGAGGGTGCATCTTGTGCTATCCATATATACCTTCTTGGCGTAGGCTTCTGCACTTCATTCTTTGAGCTCAAAGGTCCCCTAATACCTCAACTTACAAAGGATGGTTAGTACAGAACTCCTACGCCATTTCTTTTGATAGATAATCCTTAACCATCACCTTCTGCTTAGAGGAGTCGGTAGAATAAAGACCAAAGTACTCAGATGGCAAATAGTGGATTAGCAAATGCAAAAAATGCAAAGAACGATGAGTTTTACACTCAATATTATGATATAGAAAAAGAAATGAACGCATACCTGGAATATAATCCAGATGTATTCAAAGATAAAACTATCCTTTTACCATGCGATGACCCTGAATGGAGTAATTTCACAAAATTCTTTGCTCAAAACTTTGAACGATTCGGTCTAAAAAAACTGATAAGTACAAGTTATGCTCCAGAAAGCAAAAAGTATAAGACTGGTTATCAACCCTCTCTTTTCGAGCAAAACGACATCAAGTTCGATAAAGACAAGACCAAGACAAATGGTAAGATATTCGTTCTTGACCATGATGTTTCTGGAGATGGGAAAATTGACGTGGAAGACTTACAGTGGAATTATCTACAGGGAGATGGAGATTTCCGAAGTACAGAAATCAAGAATCTCCGCGACGAAGCAGACATCATTATAACTAATCCTCCATTTTCTTTATTCAGAGATTTTTTAGGTTGGATAATTGAAGCTAAGAAACAGTTCGTAATAATCGGAAATATGAATGCAGTAACTTACAAAGAAGTCTTCCCCCTAATTAAAGACAATATCATTTGGATGGGATGCACGATTCACAGTGGTGACCGAGAATTTGGAGTACCAGATACATATCCTTTGACTGCTTCAGGATGGAGAATTGATGAAAACGGTAAAAAATATATTAGAGTAAAAGGAGTACGCTGGTATACTAACATCGAACATGGTCGCCGCCATCAACCATTGCCTTTAATGACTCTAGAAGACAACCTAAAGTTTAGTAAGCATAAAGAACTCAAAGGGCGTAGCTCTTATATTCATTATGCCAACTATGATGCTATAGATGTGCCTTATACAGATGCTATCCCTTCCAACTATGATGGAAAAATGGGAGTTCCTATCAGTTTCTTGGATAAGTATTGTCCTGAACAATTTGAGATTATCGGGCAAACACAAGGTGACTCTGGCAAAGCTTTAGGTCTAAAGCCCTTCGACCGAGAATTGAAGAAGCTGAACAAGAGTTTGCGTGATGGCCAACTTTACTATATGGAAGATGGCATTCCTCAAAAGCCATACGCTAGAATATTAATCCGACATAAAAAATAAGAATCATGAAACCAACATTATATACAAATTGGACTATAGCAGACATCTGCAAAGGTTTTGTCTATAACGAACATGAAGGAAAAGGTTTATTTGGCTTGAACGGTCAGCTGACTATCCAACCAGAATACCAACGCAACTATATTTATTGCGACGGCAAGAAAGACGTAGCCGTTGTGGATTCTATCCTAAAAGGCTATCCCATCGGCTTGATATATTTCAACAAGACCAAAGATGGACGATACGAAGTACTTGATGGTCAGCAACGTATCACTAGTTTCGGCAGATACGCCACCATGAAGCTAGCCGTAAAAGTGAACGGAAAAGAGCAATATCTTGATGGACTAGACGAGGAATCACGAGAACGATTCCTAAACACCAAGCTGACTATCTATGTTTGCGAGGGAGAAGAAGCCGAAATCAAGCAGTGGTTCAAGACCATTAATATTAGCGGAGTTCCGCTTAACGAGCAAGAACTGTTAAATGCCATCTATTCTGGCACATTCGTCACAGCTGCGAAAGAGGTATTCAGCAACAGCCGGAACTCAAACATCCAGAAATGGAGTGCCTACATTAAAGCAGATGTTAAAAGACAAGGCTTCTTGGAACGAGCTTTGCAATGGATAAGTGCTAGTAAAGGCGTAAGTATAGATAATTACATGTCGCTTCACCGCCGTGACTCCAATATCCAAGAGCTGCAATCTTACTTCGACAGCGTGATAGACTGGATTTCAGCTACCTTCTACAAGACATACGATAAAATGTGTGGTTTAGAATGGGGACGTTTATACGAAACCTATCATAAAAAGCCATATGATTTGGCAAAACTGAACAAAAGAGTAGAAGAACTTTTAGCTGATGAAGCCGTAACCAAGCAAGCAGGAATCTTTGAGTATGTTCTTGGAGGCGAGCAACAACCAGAACTGTTAGAAATTCGCCTATTCGAAAAATCGATAAAACAAAAAGCATACGAGAGACAGACCAAGGACGCAAAAACAAAGGGCATCTCAAATTGTCCACTTTGCGCACAAACAGACAACAATCGTAAGAGTTATATCTATAGAATCACCGAGATGGAAGCCGACCATGTTACTGCATGGAGCAAAGGTGGCAAAACAGACTTGGCAAATTGCCAAATGCTTTGCAAGATGCACAACAGAACGAAAGGTAACAAATAATATATCAAAACATCCTCATCTGAAACACATAACAGATGAGGACGTTTTTTATTCCGCCAAATTAAGTAACGAATCACAGCCAAATTGGGTAACAAATCACAGCCAAATTGGGTAACAAAATACAGCCAAATTAAGTAAAAATATGCCGCCAAATTTGGTAATTCTAAGATTTTATCGTATATTTGCAGCCGAAATAAAAGAGATTCAATATGAAAGAATACAAAAAAAGAATTGCAGATAAACTATTGGAATACAGACTCGAAGAAGTTGGAGCAGTATTGATAGAAGGGCCAAAATGGTGTGGAAAAACTACCACAGCAGAACAAAAGGCCAAAAGCGTGCTATATATGGCAGATCCAGACAACCAAAACAACTATCTGGAAATGGCAAATTTAAAGATAAAAATGCTCCTGAAAGGAGAAAAGCCACGACTCATTGACGAATGGCAAATCATACCGCAAATCTGGGATGCCATCCGATTTGAAGTGGACCACCAGGGTGAGGAAGGCTTGTTTATCCTCACAGGATCTGCCGTGCCTGCATCTTCCGAAAAAATACATCACACGGGTACAGGACGTTTCGCCTGGATTACCATGCGACCTATGTCATTATGGGAATCAGGAGAATCTACAGGAGAAGTTAGCATCAGCGAACTGTTCAAGGGAAATGCAAACCTGGAAGGTTTCAACAAATTGAAACTGGAAGACATCGCCTATCTCGTATGCAGAGGTGGATGGCCTAGTGCCACTACCAAGAACCCAAGAGCCGCTTTGCGACAGGCATACGACTATTATGATGCGGTGGTAAAGAGTGATATTTCAAGAGTGGATGAAATCAGCAGAAACAGCGAACGAACTAAGCTGCTTCTGCGTTCATACGCCCGTTCACAAGGTGGCCAAGTAAGTATCGGAGCCATAAGACAAGACATGATGGAAAACGATGATGAGACACTGGCAGACAAGACTGTACAGAGTTACATCGGTGCACTCAAAAAAATCTTCGTCATAGAGGACATGCCTGCCTGGAATCCGAACCTTCGCAGCAAGACTGCCATCCGTTCGGCTGAAACCCGATATTTCGTTGATCCATCCATTGCGGTGGCTGCTTTAGGTCTAGGTCCTGATGATCTCATCAACGACTTGGAGACTTTCGGTTTGCTTTTCGAGACCCTATGCGTCCGTGATCTTCGTGTATATGCTGATGCCATCGACGGCAACGTATATCATTACCGCGACAAGAACGGTTTGGAATGTGATGCAGTTATCCATCTCCGCAACGGCTCATACGGTCTCATCGAAATCAAGCTGGGTGGTGCACAAGCCATCGAAAAAGGAGTCTCTACGCTAACTGCTCTTGCAGATAAGATAGACACGACCAAGATGAAAGCTCCATCTTTCATGATGGTACTCACTGCCGTAGGAGACTATGCTTACCGCAGAGAAGACGGAGTATATGTGGTACCTATCGGCTGCTTGAAAGACTAGTTTGGGATAGGATACAGACTCAAAAATCCTATATATAATAAAAATTGCTCCTATATATAATAAGGTGTAAACCCATCAAAGCAGCTAAAAAATGCCCGAATACCACAAACGTGGTAGCAGGAATACTACTCATATGCTATTTCAGAATCCAGAAAATCGCCGTACCTTTGCAGCGTCAATCAGAACAAACAGCATGATGACTTTCAGAAGGACATCAGAATGTCTTTCAGAAGGACATCAGAATGTCTTTCAGAAGAATGTCTTTCAGAGAGAGAACATCAATCTGATTTCTGGGCGACAAATTTATATAAATGAATAAGATTGAATATTAACGTAAAATTAAAGAAAGGACATAGATTATGAGTACAGAAAAGAAACTTCGCTTTGAGACACTTCAGTTGCATGTAGGTCAGGAAAATCCAGATCCAGCTACCGACGCTCGTGCGGTGCCTATCTACCAGACCACAAGTTACGTGTTCCGCAACTCTCAGCACGCTGCCGATAGATTCGGACTCCGTGACGCAGGTAACATCTATGGTCGCTTGACCAACTCTACTCAGGGTGTATTCGAAGACCGTGTGGCTGCCCTCGAGGGTGGTGTAGCAGGTTTGGCTGTCGCTTCTGGCGCTGCCGCCGTTACCTACGCTCTGCAGAACATTCTTCAGAATGGCGACCACATCGTAGCTGCCGACAACATCTACGGTGGTACTTATAACCTCATCACTCATACATTATCCACACAGGGTGTAAGCTACACCATCGTGGATCCTCGCAACTTCGAGCAGGTAGAGGCTGCCATCCAGGACAATACCAAAGCACTCTATGCAGAGACCTTCGGAAATCCTAACTCTGATGTAACCGATATCGATAAGTTGGCAGAGATTGCTCATCGCCACAACATCCCATTGATTATCGATAACACCTTCGGCACCCCATACCTCATCCGCCCTATCGAGCACGGAGCAGATATCGTGGTTCACTCTGCAACCAAGTTCATCGGCGGTCACGGTTCATCTCTCGGTGGTGTCATCGTAGATGGCGGTAAGTTCGACTGGAAGGCAAATGCCGACAAGTTCCCTACTCTCGCCAAGCCAGACCCATCTTATCATGGTGCCGTATTCGCAGATGTAGCCGGAGCAGCAGCCTTCGTAACCCGAATCCGTGCGGTCATCCTTCGTGATACCGGTGCAACCATCTCTCCATTCAATGCCTGGATTCTTCTTCAGGGCTTGGAGACATTGAGTCTCCGTGTAGAGCGTCACGTTCAGAATGCATTGAAGGTGGTAGAATATCTGGAGAACAATCCTAAGGTGGCTAAGGTTAATCACCCAGCCGTTCCTTCTCATCCAGACCATGAACTTTACAAGAAGCTCTTCCCTAACGGCGGTGGTTCTATCTTCACCTTCGATATCAAGGGCGGCGAGAAAGAGGCATGGGAGTTCATCGACCACCTGCGCATCTTCTCTTTGCTGGCTAACGTAGCCGACGTGAAGTCACTTGTTATCCACCCAGCAACAACCACCCACTCTCAGCTGAGCCCAGAGGAGTTGGAGGAGCAGCACATCTATCCTTCTACCGTTCGCCTGAGCATCGGTATTGAGAACATCGACGACCTGATTGAGGCACTCGATGAGGCATTTACGTATGTGAAGTAATTTCAGTGTTGAATGTTGAATGTTAAATGTTGAATTGCCTGACGGACAATAACGGCATTCAACACTCAACATTAAAATTCAACATTCAACACTCAACACTTAACATTAAAAAAATCATTATGGCAAAGATATATAAACAGATTACTGATTTAATCGGTAAGACCCCATTGGTAGAATTGGGTAAGTATTCAGCATCCAAGGGGTTGGAGACTCCCGTAATTGCTAAGGTAGAATTCTTCAATCCTGGCGGGAGCGTAAAGGATCGTATTGCCCTCGCGATGATTGAAGACGCAGAGCAGAAGGGCATTCTGAAACCAGGTGCCACCATCATCGAACCAACCAGCGGTAACACGGGTGTAGGCCTGGCTCTGGTTTCAGCCGTAAAGGGCTACCACCTCATCCTCACCATGCCTGAAACCATGAGTGTGGAGCGCAGAAACCTGGTGAAGGCTTACGGCGCAGAAGTGAGATTGACCAGCGGTAAGGACGGAATGCCTGGTGCCATCAAGACTGCCGAGGAGCTCCGCGATTCCATTCCAGGTTCCGTGATTCTGGGACAGTTTACCAACCGTGCCAACCCTGCCAAGCACTATGCCACAACCGGACCAGAAATCTGGGCAGATACCGATGGCGAGATTGATATCTTCGTAGCCGGTGTAGGAACTGGTGGAACCATTTCGGGTATCGCCAAGTACCTGAAAGAGCAGAATCCAAACGTGAAGGTGATTGCCGTAGAACCTGCCACATCGCCTGTATTGAACGGCGGACAGAGCGGTCCTCACAAGATTCAGGGCATCGGTGCCGGTTTCATTCCAGAGACTTACTCTTCAGAATTCATCGATGAGGTATTGGATATTCAGAACGATGATGCTATCAAGGCAGGTCGTGATTTGGCTCAGACCGAGGGGCTCTTGGTAGGAATCTCATCAGGTGCTGCCGCCTTTGCAGCCACCGAGATTGCGAAGCGTCCTGAGAACAAGGGCAAGAAGATTGTAGCCCTCTTGCCAGATACAGGTGAGCGTTATTTAAGCACTGTACTCTACGCTTTCGAGGAGTATCCATTGTAATTCACAATCGGATATTTTCTGATGAAAGCAAAATCTATCATAATTTCCCCAACCAGCTTTCCCATAGCAGGTTGGGGATTTGCATATCAAGCCTTTCTGTTCCTGTCAAACAGGTCTTGATAGGAGTCTGCTATGGCGTGGTGCGCCTCATCCACTACGATGAGTCCTGGCGTACACTTCGCCCGTGTCATGGTTGTCAAGAAAACATTTCACCACAGCCGCACAACTCCACAATCAGTGTAATCCATGCAATCTGTGGGACTAAAGAAGAGTAAAGTAGAAAAATATGAAAAGGCAATAAGCCAACAAGATGAGCAGAACTTTTATTCAAAGCTCAACCCATCTTATCGTATATAATTAAAATTTAAAATTTTATCCTTTTGTGTTTTCCAGATATTAGGCAATTAAAGTGTATATCCGCATCCGATCCGTATGGAATTTTAATCATGCCGTTACCATGAGCGGTTACTCCTACAGCTAATTATTTTTCCATCCAATTTACAACAACAATACCATTAAGCCTCCCTATGTGCTTAACGTTTTCTGTAACCATAACCATGTTATTTATGATAGCTGTAGTACCGATAATTATGTCAGCATCTTCAATAAGTTGACCTTTTTTACGAAGAAAAGCCTTTTGTACAGCAAATTCATTCCAAATATTTGCCGTTGGCAATATTGTTACATACTGGCAAAACACATGAACAGCTCTAATGTTCTCAGAAGGTCTATCGCTACACTGAGCCCCATAAAGTAATTCTCCCAAAGTCATCTCAGAGATAAAGAAATGTTCTTGACCAATTTCTGAAATTTTAGCAGCAACATTACGTTTACCCCTCATAAAATATACACAAATATTGGTATCCAACAAGTAATTCATATCATCCAAAATTGACAGGTTCTGACTTTGACATTTTACTCTCGTTGATATTAGCTATAATATCTTCTGCCGACTGTTCGCCAACCCATGAACCACAGCAACGTTCTACCATTTCTTTAGTCCTATCTGCTGGCGTTTTAATTTCCTCTGCATCAGCTATCGACATGGAAAGTAAAGCAATAACCTCTATCTTATCTTCCTTACTTAACTTTTCGAGTTCATGCCAATGAGGAACCTTACTTGCAAGCCTATTACTTAAAGCAACTATATTCATAATTATCTCCTTTAAAACGTTCAACTTTTCCGCAAAAATACGCTTTTTCTACGAAACCACCAAGAAAATCAGAATAAATCTGCAAATTATCAGCCAATTACCCAAAATCATCAGAAAACAGCAACCTATAAACTATTAATTGTAAACTGTTAACTATAAACTATTAACTGTAAACTCTCTTCCCCCGGCGGTCCCATCCCGCACAATTTGGCGAGGGCTTTGATGCCCCGCCATCCTTAGAGCGTAGCGGTTCCGAGCACCGAGTAGGGCGGTTTCCCTCTTCTTCCCTGAGGGGAGAAGACCGAGATGAGAGGTGGAGCCCTCTTTAAGGGGAAAAAGCGATGCCAATGAGTGCAATGAAAGCTTGCTTTCAAATTGCCGAGTGCAGCTCGCTTGATCAACAAAGAGGGACGGGGTGATTTTCGAAAAGAGATACCACTTCACTATTTTCTCAATACCCTTTTCAAACAAGAGAGATGCCCCCAAAATCCTTCTACAACTTGCGAGAATCGAGTATAAATTCTAGCCTTTATCATTTAAAAGATTTTAAAAATCAATAAATATCATTACGAGTTCCCATAGTGGGAACTCTCATTTATTTTATTTTTTCTATCTTTGCAAAAGATTACCACTTTGGAGGCGCCACGACAAAAACAGTAATTTGTGGATCTCTACTTCCGAAAGCCAACGGAGGCGGAGACAGGGGAATTTGTGTCTGAAGCCAAAGAGCGATACCAAACATCTTCTGCTCTGTTCACGGTGACACGGTGACACGATGACACTAGTTTTTCAACTTTTCGCCTCGCACGCGGGCAGGCAGGAACTTTCGG
>JAJXBQ010000389.1:0-1616 GCA_021640525.1 Segatella copri | reverse complement strand
GTTCTGTATATGAAATTATCTTTTGCCTATTATTAAATATCTGTTAAAAGGTAGAGGCTCGAAAACTCGGTTTAACCGGGAAAAAGAGCGAAAATAGCCTTGCGAATAACTAATGATGCATAAAAAAGTGGGGAATCGTGCGATAGTATCAAAAGTTTTTTGTACTTTTGCATGTCGAAAGCAGTGCTCCGGTCTGTCGCTGGCATCTTTCAGGTGCGAGAGGAAAGTCCGGGCAGCATAGAGCATCCCACTTCCGAAACTAGAAGCTATTGGTGACAGTAGGTGTCGGTAGAAGAAAATAACCGCTTTCACTTATCCCGTTTGTCCAGTCTGGGGTGGTGAGAGTAAGGGTGAGAAGGTGGTGTAAGAGACCACCAGCTGGCGGGTGATCGCCAGGCTGTGCCATCTGGGAGCTGTAAGCTCATGTATACCGCAGATTGAGGGCGGCTCGTCCGATTGCCTTAGGGCTGCTGTGGAGGGTAGAGTGCTTGAGCCCAAGGGTGACTTTGGGACTAGATAAATGACAGACGTTCTTATATCTGGTATGAACACAGCATAACAGCATATCTGATATAGGAACACAGAACTCGGCTTACAGGGGCACTGCTTTCTTTTTTTCAGCATCGCAGCCTTTATATATAATAAGGTATAAGATGCATTCATTTTTAAACGATTTTAAAGACTAGCAAGATTATGAAACTCAGAGAACCGGAAAAGCAGATATTAGATGATTTCGAACATAAGGTAACGGGCAAGATAGCGAAATATGGCAATGAACCCGATTTCCCGAAGTTTGAGAACTACGGCATTACCCGTATGGAGCTGGATGATTATCTTTTCGATAAGCAGTCGATACTCGACATGGGTGGTTCCAAGCGCAGCCAGCTCACCATCGGCGGTTTCATCACCGTCCTCCCCGTACTGGTACTGTCCTGTTTCCCGGATAAGTCACCCGTCTACGACAACGGAAAGATGCTCGCCACGGTCATAGCCGTCATCATCGGTCTGCTGCTGGCGTGTTTTGTCAAGGCACTTCTCCAGATGATCATCGCCTATCGCGTGAACCATCATAAGGAGCCTAAGATGGAGACCTTCATCAAGGCAGTCCTCTTCTACGAGAAGCGGTCGCAACTGTAAACTATAAAATTATAAACTATAAACTATAAGTAGTATGACATTACCAGACTTTATGGACTATAAGGACAAGTTCACCCAGCGTGCATTTGTCGAGAAGATTTCGCATGTTGCCAAACGTGCCGGTGCCAAGATGGTTTATACAGCGCTCATTCTCTATTATACGTTAGAGAGTGACAAGGTTTCGCTGAAGGACAAGGCTCTGATTGTTGGAGCCTTGGGTTATCTCATCAGTCCGCTCGATGTGATTCCCGACGCCATACCTATTGCCGGTTTGGGCGATGACCTGGCCGTATTGCTGTTTGTGCTCAAGAAAGTTTGGGGTGAGGTTTCAGAAGATGTAAAAGCAAAGGCTCAGGACAAGTTGAAGAAGTGGTTTGATGAAGATGAGATTCCATCAGCCGATGACCTCTTCAAGGATTCAGCCACCGATACACCGGTTTGAAAATGATAATGACCCTTAATGACTTTGACCCTTCATG
>JAJXBQ010000116.1:0-10583 GCA_021640525.1 Segatella copri | reverse complement strand
ACTCGTTTTTTTATACGATTTATTGTCTTATTTGATTTCTTTTTTGTACTTTTGCACGCAAAAATATCACATAAAATAACAGAATAATGAAGAAACAGACTCAAGCTATTCATTTGGAATATGAGCGCCGCGATGCATACGATTCGCTGAGCGTGCCAGTATATAACACCCTTGCCTACGAATTCAACAATGCTGCCGTCATGGCAGAAGCATTCACCGACAAGATTAAGGCTCCAGATTATTCGCGCGTAGAGAACCCTACGGTAACCAACCTGGAGCGTCGCGTGGCAGCCCTCACCGATGCTGCCCACGCCACAGCCTTCAACTCAGGAATGGCGGCAATCAGCAACACCCTCATGGCGCTGGCAGCACAAGGCAAAAATATTGTTACATCCAAGCATCTCTTCGGCAATACTTATGCCCTGCTAGTAGCCACTCTGCGCCGTTTTGGCGTAAAGGTCCGTTTGCGCGATTTGACCAATATCGAAGCCGTGCGCGAAGCCATTGATGATGACACCTGCTGCGTCTTCCTCGAAATCCTGACCAACCCACAGTTGGAGGTTGCTGACCTGAAAGCCATTTCGGAAGTGGCTCACGAAAAGAATGTTCCGCTGGTCGTGGATTCTACCGTGATTCCTTTCACACAGTTCTCGGCTAAGAGTCTGGGAGTAGATATTGAGGTGGTTTCCAGTTCTAAATATGTAAGTGGCGGTGCTACTTCGCTCGGCGGTCTGGTTATCGACTACGGAACTCCTTACAACGGCGATTTCGCCAAACGTCTCTATGGAGAAATGCTCTTCAATTTCGGAGCCTATATGACTCCACAGGTGGCTTATATGCAGACCATCGGACTCGAAACGCTCGATGCGCGCTATCGTGTGCAGAGCAGCAATGCCCTGGAACTTGCCAAGAAGCTGCGCTCTCTGCCTCAGATAAAATATGTAAACTATGTTGGTCTGGAGGATAATCCTTATCACGAGTTGGCGCAGCGTCAGTTTGGAAAAACTGCGGGAGCCATGATCTGCATCGACCTGGAGAGCAAGGAAGCCTGCTTCAGTTTTCTGAACAATCTGAAACTCATCCATCGCGCCACCAACCTCTTCGACAACCGTTCGCTCGCCATTCATCCGGCAAGCACTATCTTCGGAGCTTTCTCTGAGAGCATGCGCAAGTCGATGGACGTGAAAGACACCACTATCCGCCTCAGCGTAGGTCTGGAGGATGTGGATGATCTCTTCGAAGACATCAAGCAGGCGGTTAATAGTTTATAATTGATAGTTTATAGTTAATAGGCTCAAAGTAAAATGTACAATTTCGATAAAGTCATAGACCGTTCGGGCAGCGACGACCTGAAGCATGGCGCCCTGTTGCCTCGTTGGGGTCGAGATGATCTGCTGCCACTCTGGGTAGCTGATATGGATTTCGAGACCCCATCTTTCATTACAGATGCCCTCAAGGCAAGATTGGAACACTCTCTTTTCGGCTACACCATGGAACCGGAAGATTACCTTCCCAGCATCATCGACTGGGTACGCGACCACCACCAGTGGGATGTGAAGCGAGAATGGATAAGATTCATTCCAGGTATTGTAAAAGGCATAGGACTCGTGGTGAATGTCTTTACCCAGCCTGATGAAAAAGTCATCATCCAGCCTCCCGTTTATCACCCATTCCGCCTCACCCCAGAGGGTAATGGCAGAGAGGTGGTCTTCAATCCGCTGAAGATGAGGGAAGACGGATATTACGAGATGGATTTCGAAAACCTCGAGAAGGTTTGCGATGAGAAATGCAAGATTCTCATTCTCTGCAATCCTCATAATCCGGGCGGTATTACCTGGAGCAAGGAAATCTTGCAGCAACTTGCCGACTTCTGCTATGAGCACCATCTGCTCGTTATCAGCGATGAGATTCATGCAGATATGGCACTCTTCGGGCACAAGCACATCCCGTTTGCTTCGGTTTCAGACAAGGCACGCAACATCAGCATCACCTTCCAGGCTCCTTCCAAAACCTTTAATATTGCTGGAATCGTGAGCAGCTACGCCATTATTCCAAACGAAGAAATTCGGAATAAGTTTTATAGATGGTTAAGCGCAAATGAGTTGGATGAACCAACCCTCTTTGCTCCTATCGCTACCATCGCTGCCTTCCGAAAGGGAGAAGAATGGCGCAAGGCGATGCTTGCCTATATTGAGGACAATATCCGATTTGTAGAAGATTACTGCCGTGAGCATATTCCGGGCATTCGCCCGTTGCGTCCACAGGCTTCCTTCCTAGTCTGGCTCAACTGCCGAGACCTGCATCTTTCTCACGATGCGCTTCTCGACCTATTCATCGACAAGGCGCATCTGGCATTGAATGATGGAGAGATGTTCGGTCCTGGCGGAGAAGGATTCATGCGATTGAATGTTGCTGCACCAAGAAGTGTTATCAAACAGGCTTTGCAGCAGCTGGAAAAGGCTGTGAGCCAACTCTAGAATATTCAAGAAAACAATAGCCGTAACTACAGCAAATATAGTAGTTACGGCTATTATTATAATATGGTGGGAGGAAAACCTTTATTCCCCCTCCATCAAATCATGAACCAGTTTGATTTCGTAATATTCAATACCGGCTCCCAGAGCTTCCTTTATTTCACTAAAAAGCTCCAATTCAGGATGAGCCTTTATAAAATCACGGATTTTCTTTTCGTGAGCACTTGAAATCAGCGCCCGCAATCCTATCTTCCCCTCTTTCACATAAGGGGTAAGATGACCAATAATGGTGCCTTTGGTATAACCCCGCTTAGCTGCAATCTGATCTATCGTCATTCCCTGCATATAGAAATCATAACTTATCTCCTTCGAAGCGACTTTAGGCACCTTCGGTTCATTCGTTTTCTTTTGCTTCCTTGATTTTCTGCCCGAACTACCATCCGATGAAGCATCTGCATCCAACAGCAAGAACTGCGCCTTCTTTTTCAGATAATCCGTTACCGTGAATTCTGCGCTGCATTCATACCTCAGAAGCCGTTCTTTTAATTTTACATCCTCTGAGAAAACAGAGAAGCGGTCTTCAAACTGCTTCCTTGCTACCTTGTTGTCTGTATCAAGATTCGACTTTCTTATTAAATCAATCAGAATGCCGATTTTATCAAGAAAATACATAGCTCCCTTACGAATACGGTCTTGCAGTTCAGCCTGTCTTACATCAGGATTTCGGGCAAGCATACCCGTATACTGCACACGGAATTTATCCGATACGGCTATCAGACTCTTCAACACCACCTGCAGCTTCTGATACTCGCTTACCACACGCGGATATTTACCATTAAAGAACTCAACCAGGCAGCGCATCAGATGCTCATAACTGGCTCTGATAGAATAGAAATCGAAGAGTTCACTGATGCAATAAATGATATATTGCAGTTCCAGACTGCTGATTTGCTCCTGAGTAGGCGCAGTAAGCTGACTGCTGAATGCATCCACTGTCTGACTGCTGATAATGGCTCCGCGAGAAAGCGGTTCGCTGAGCACCATGCCCTCCAAAGTCTTGCAGCGGCTCAGCGCCACATAGGTCTGACCATGCGTAAAAGAATGAGAAGCATCAATGATGGCATGTTCGAAAGTAAGTCCCTGACTCTTGTGGATAGTTATTGCCCACGCCAGACGCAGAGGATACTGCATGAATTTTCCTTCCACTGTCTCCTCTATCTCCTTGGTTTTCTCGTTCAGCGTATATTTCGCATTGGTCCACTCCATTTTCTCCAGGTCAAACTCCTCGCCCGAATCCTTACTGCGAACGGTAATCTTGTTGCCGTCTTCATCGGTCCTAACCCCTATCACCTCGCCTATCATACCATTATAAAAACGGTGCTGCGGGTCGTTCTTGATGAACATCACCTGTGCTCCCGGCTTCAATGTGAGCTTGAAATCGGCAGGATAAGATGTTTCCGGGAAATCGCCCTCTATATCTGCTGTAAAAGAAAGCGACTGCGCAGGCAAGGCAGCAAGCTGCTGTTCGTTGATATACTGGGCAGGTGCATTATGGGTGGTAAGCCTGATATAATTGCCCTCCTTAGGTGGTACAAAATTTGGAATATAGCGCTGGTTCAGAGCCTGCAGCGTAGCTTCAGAAGCCTTGTTCTCCCTAATCTGGTTGAGCAGCGAGATAAACTGTTCATCCTGCTGCCTGTACACCTTTTTAAGTTCGATGGTGAGATAACCCACCTGCTTCAGAGCGTTGCTGCTGAAGAAGAAAGGAGTATCATAATGCTGCCCCAGCAGATGCTCTTCCTGTGGCGTAACCACGGGTGCCAGCTGCTGCAAATCGCCTATCATCAGGAGCTGCACACCACCGAAAGGCAAATCGTGGCGCTTGCGATACTGGCGAAGCACAGAATCTACAGCATCGAGCAGATCGCTGCGCACCATACTGATTTCGTCGATAACGAGCAGGTCGATACTGCGGATGATATTGCGCTTGAGCTTGCTGAACTGATAGCGTTTCTGTTCGCCGCTGCCAAAGGTCGTGCCCGGCACGTAAGGCGAGAAGGGAAGCTGGAAGAACGAATGGATGGTCATTCCTCCGGCGTTGATGGCAGCAATGCCCGTAGGAGCAAGCACAATCATTCGTTTTGGCGACAGTTCTTTCAATCGCTTGAGGAAGGTCGTCTTACCTGTGCCCGCCTTTCCAGTAAGGAAGAGGTTGGCATTTGTCTTTTCTATGATATTCCATGCCAGGATGGATTCTTCGTTCATTTCCATACAGCTTCTTTTTTGTACCAGATTTTATATCAGAACTAAATTTCTTCTTATATCAGAACTAGATTTCTTCCGTGATTTCGCTCATCTCCTTGCGCTTCTTCTCAGCGCGTGGACAGTCTTCGGCAATATGACCTACAGGAATGATTACCACCGCCTCATAGCCCTCGCGAGCAAAGAACTGCTGCATCTTCGCCGTATCGTAATTGCAGACCCAGCAGGTGCCCAGTCCCTTTTCGGTGGCAGCCAGACAGAGATGCTCTGCCGCTATCGCCACATCAATATCGCCATGCGGTTTCTCATCATATCTGCGCACCCAGTTCTCATTCACGTTTTTCATACCTATAATATATATAGGAGCCGTCTTGAACCATTCGCGGTCGTAGCACTCCTGCAGCTTCTTCTTCGCCTCTTCCGAGCGCACGATGAGCCAGCGCCAAGGCTGCCTGTTCACTGCCGATGGTGCCAGGCGCACACACTCCATGATATAGTCCAGATCCTCCTGGCTCACCGCCTCCGGAGTAAACTTGCGAGCCGAAAAACGCTCCTGGCTCAATGCCAACATGTTATTCTTATCATTCATATCGTTCAGTTTTATAATGTTTCAATACTAGCTTATGACCACAAAGGTAAGAATAAATCACGAAACGACAAAAAAACTTGGATGAAAAACTATCGTTTCGGATTATTTTTTGTATTTTTGCACATCATACCAGGATTTCTGGTGATAACAAGAGGTGTTAATGATAAGATATGATAGGACTGGCAGACTGCAACAACTTCTACTGTTCGTGCGAGCGAGTGTTTCGCCCCGACCTGACAGGAAAGCCCGTGGTTGTATTGAGCAACAACGACGGGTGCGTCATCGCACGCTCTGAAGAAGCCAAGGCATTGGGCTATAAGATGGGCGACCCGTTCTATCAGGTGAAGGAAAAACTGGAGGCTGAAGGAGTGGCTATCTTCTCGAGCAACTATACGCTCTACGGTTCGCTCTCCAACCGCGTGATGTCGATGCTATCCCATTATTCCCCACGCATCGACCAATACTCCATCGACGAGAGTTTCTTCGAAGTAGACGAATCAATGGCGAAAGTTTTCTTTCGGGAGCATGCGGAAGACCATCCTACTTTGTTCAATAAAATGACAATAGACGAGCTATCAGAAAAGCCCGATAGCCTGCTCCATCGCTATGGCTCCAAAATATCGGCAGATGTACTTCGGGCTGTTGGAATCCCGATATCCGTAGGCATTGCAGAAACGAAGACATTGGCGAAAATCGGCTCTAAATTCGCCAAGAAATACAAGGGCTTCCAAGGCTGCTGCCTCATCGACACGGATGAACGGAGACACAAGGCGCTGTCTCTCTTCCCCGTAGAAGATGTATGGGGAATAGGCAGACAGATAGCCCGAAAGCTCGATTATATGGGCATTAGGACCGCCGCTCAGTTTGCCGACAAAAAAGAAAGTTGGGTGCGCAGCCATTTCAATATCACCACCCTAAGAACATGGAAAGAACTGAATGGCGAAAGCTGCATCAGCATCGAGGAATTGCCGCAGAAGAAGAGCATCTGCACCAGCAGGAGTTTTGCCAACGAGGGCATTACCGACAAAAATGTGATAGAAGAAGCCGTGGCTAATTTCGCTGTACGTTGTACAGAAAAATTAAGGAGACAAGGTAGCGTATGTCAGGGCATCACAGTGTTCGCATGGACTTCCCGTTTTAACGAGCATGTGCCTGAATACACCATCCACGATTCCCTCACCCTGCCCATCGCCACCAATGCGCAGGAAGAAATAGTAGCTGCTGCCCTCAGCATTCTCCGGGCTAAATACCCGAAACCGATGGCAGACAGCAGGCCCGATCGCTCCGACATGTCGTTTCACTTCAAGAAAGCTGGCGTTATCCTGTGGCAAATCTCACCCGACCATCCTCGCCAGCAAGACCTCTTCGACCCCATCGACCGAAGCAAGCAAAAAAAGCTGATGGAGGCTATCGACGCCATCAACCGGAAGAATGGTTATGGCACCATACGCCAGGCCATACAAGGCACAGACTACCGATTCGACCTGAAACGCGAGTACATGTCGAAGCAGTTTACCACGAACATCCATGATATTCTGAAAGTAAAAACTCAATGAGAGACAGAATAAGCCCATTCTAAAGCAGAATAAGCCCATTCTAAAAATGAGCTCCATAAAATAAGAAATACAAGATGAATAAGAATAACGATAACAAGATAAAACTGACATTTCACCCTGCGGAATTCGGAGCCAAGATGCCTATTCCGCTGGCAGAGCAAAGCGTAAAAGCAGGCTTCCCTTCGCCGGCACAAGACTATATGGAGGGAGAGATAGACCTCAACGATATTCTGGTTCGCCATCGTGAGGCCACCTTCTACGTGCGCATATCTGGCGACAGTATGCAGGATGCAGGCATTCTGGACGGTGATCTCGCTGTAGTTGACCGTCAGATAGAACCCTCAAACGGCAATTTCGTAATAGCCTTCGTAGATGGCGAATTCACCATCAAGCAATTCAAGATGGATGAGAGCGGCACCTTCGGCTGGCTCATCCCATGGAACAAGAACTTCTCCCCTATCCGGGTAGATGAAACCAACCGCTTCATGATCTGGGGCGTGGTTACCTATGTGATTCATCAGATTGCGGAATGATTCATCTGATTGCGGAATAACTCTTAAAAATAAAAAACTCGGGATGCTTCTAACCTGAAACATCCCGAGTTTTTGATATCCTTCTTAATTTATGTCTTACTATTGTCTTTTATGCCTCCTGCTTCTTATACCCCACAAGTCCGTACCAGAGGATAACGAACTCGCAGAAGAGAGGAACGAACCAGGTGAACTGCCATGAGCCGATATAATCGGCAAGCAAACCCTGAAGCACAGGAAAGACGGCACCGCCGAAAACACCCATCATAAACACGCCCGAAGCCTTGGAAGTATACTCCTTCAAGCCATCCACCGCCAAAGTAAAGATGCAGCTCCACATCACACTATGAAATAATCCCACAGCAGCCATCAGCCAAAGATTCTCGGTAAACATGGAAACAGACATCAATACAATTGCCGCCACCGTAACGACGAGGAGCATAGGGCGAGGCGCTACGTTCTTCAAACCGGCAGAAACCATTCTGCCAATCATGAATCCACCCCAATAGAGCGTGGCAAGAAGAGCTGGCGAAAGATTATAACCATGCCCCATCAGATCCATAGCATGGAGATTCATATTGTTGCCGATTCCCACCTCGGTTCCCACATAGAAGAAGATGGTAATCACACCATATTTCAAATGGCGGAACGACCAGATGCTGCGTTTCTTCGCATTTCTGGAATCATCAGAAGGAGTTGTCTTTCCTTCAGATTCCACATTTTGAGTCTCCTCTCTCGTACCCTCAATGTCTGGAAGATTCGCCTTGGAAGTGCTCCATGTTGTAAAGGCAATGATGAGCATCATTACCAGGAATGGAATGGTGAGCTGGTCGGCAGAAACACAATCCAGGGACACACCTGCAAACATCACGCCCGTTACGAAGAAAGGAGCGATAGTTGTACCGAAAGAATTCACCGCACAGGTGAAGTTCATACGCTGCACCGGTTGGGTTCCCGGCAGAGGATAGGCAGCAATGTAAGGATTGATCACCACCTGAAGCATTGCCGCTGACGTACCCATCAGATAAGATCCGAAAAGGAAAACGAAATATCCGAATGGTACGAAATCCTGCGAGAGATGCACGCCTGCCCCACCCCAATATTCAGCAATCAGCGCCGAAGCAAGATAGAAAGCGAGACCCAGCACCATTACCAGCATCGAACGGATGAGCGTCTTCTTATAGCCCACTTTGTTGAGCAAGCGTCCCGTCTGCGCACTATTGAGTAGATAGCCCAGGAAGAAAGCGAAGGAGATGAGCGTTGCCAGGGAGTTCTTGGTAGTGGTAACCTCCGAGAGGAAGGCTATCTTCAAGGGGCCCTGACACTGACCGTTGACGGTAGTAAGGAAGCCCACTATAAAATAGATGAATGTCAGGAGTAGAAATGGTCCTGCACTCCTAAGCGTTATCGATTGTTTCATGTTTATCCAGGTTTAAATTAGAGAAAGTTACGCTATCGTCAGGTGTTTCGACGAATTAAACAATCCATAAAAACACCTGACTCTTATTTTCAAGAGTTTCTCTCTATATTACAAGATTTCATCTTCCAAAACCTTCATGGCACCCTTTGCCTTGATGTCTTCTACCATCTTCAAGTAAAGCTCTACGAAATGAGGAGCTGCCTTGAGATCGGTACTTGTAAAGGCTGAAATGCCGAGAAAATCGAGCGCATCATTGCTATCGATGGCCTTATGGTCATCAACGGTAAGCCATGGATCTGCCACTTCGAATGCATCACCGTTGTCATCTACCTGATACTTCAGATAATGACGGTAAGCAGCAAAGAGGTAAGCCACACGCTTGAACTCCACATTCTGGCGCTTGCCAGAAGCATCATCAGCAATCATCTTCTCCAGGTTCGGCATTACGTAAACCGGGAACTTGCTGGCACCATCGAAGCAGAGACGAGCCACCTGGTCGCTGACCATGCGGTTGCCGAAGCGCTCAACCAGGCACTGCTTGTATGCCTCGAGATCAGTATCCTTTGGAGCTGGCACGTAAGGAGTAATGTCATCGTCCATGAAGGCACGTACAAACTTACGGATTCTCTCATCGTGCATGGCTGCATCTACCTTGCGGTAACCGCCGAGGAAAGATGGATAAGAGAGCAATGTATGTGAAGCATTCAAGAGAGAAAGCTTCATATTCTCGAAGGCAGTCACATCGTCGGTCATCTGAGCGCCCACGGTTTCCCATGCTGGGCGACCGGCTGCAAAATTATCCTCTACTACCCACTGGATGAAATCCTCGCAATAAACAGGAGCCTCATCGCAAGTGCCGTTCTGAGCATTCAGTCGCTCGATGTCGGCAGGACGGGTAGCTGGAGTAATGCGGTCAACCATTGAGTTAGGGAAGGTAACGTTCTCCTCCATCCAGGCAGCGAGTTCCTTGTCCTGAGCTTCCACGAAAGTCATGAAAGCCTTGCGGGCTGTATTGCCATTGTGCTGCAGATTATCGCAGGAAAGGATAGTGATAGGACCATTGCCTGCTGCCTTGCGGCGGCGCAATCCCTCGGCTACATATCCGAAGGCTGTAACCGGCTTGGCTGGATTCTCGATATCGTGAGCCACCTGCGCATTGTCGAGCATGAATTCGCCACTCTGACGTGAAATGTTGTATCCGCCCTCGGTGATAGTGAGGGTGATGATCTTGATATCCTTAGACGCAATCTTGTTCAGAATCTGTTCCTGCTCCTCAATGCCCCAATAGAGTTCAACGAGCGCACCCAACTGATAAACCTGGATGCTGTCATCACGTCCACATACGGTAAGGGTGTATTCACCGTCCTGCTTCTTCAGGGCATGGTAGAGACGTTCATCACCAGGGAGTATCATTGCTCCACAGATGCCCCAGTTCTGCTGGGTATTGTTCTCGAGGAGCTTATTGGTCATAAACTCCAGGTGAGCACGATGGAAGTTACCTACTCCGAAGTGCAGGATACCTGCCTTTACCAAACTGCGGTTATAAGCATAACCTTTTACTACCTGAGCTGCATTTGCTGCGTTTGCATTCACTAAATTTGCCATAATTCTTTTATTGTTAGCTGTAAATATTAATTGTTTATTCATTTTTGGGGAAGCAAGTAGCCGAGGAGTTTCCTCAGCTATCTTATCTCCCGGTCGAGTAAGGGGAGGGATTTTCACCCACCCTTCTCTCGGAACCGTGCTTGAAAG
>JAJXBQ010000388.1:0-1641 GCA_021640525.1 Segatella copri | reverse complement strand
GTGGATTGGTTTGTACAGACCTTAAGAATAACGATGAAGTTATTGCTACTCTGTATGAACGTATCTTGGGACGTGTCTCCGTACATGATATTATTCATCCGACTACTGGTGAATTGATAGTTGCCGGTGGAGAAGAAATCACAGAAGAAATCGGTAAGAAGATTCAAAATTCTCCGATCGAGAGTGTTGAAATCCGTTCGGTATTGACTTGTGAAGCTAAAAAGGGTGTTTGTGCTAAATGTTACGGACGTAACCTGGCTACGAGCCGTATGGTTCAGAAGGGTGAAGCTGTCGGAGTAATCGCTGCTCAATCTATCGGTGAGCCGGGTACACAGTTGACATTGCGTACGTTCCACGCCGGTGGTACTGCTGCCAATATCGCAGCAAATGCAAGTATCGTTGCTAAAAATAATGCACGTCTTGAATTTGAGGAGTTGCGTACTGTGGATATCGTTGATGAAATGGGTGAGTCTGCGAAAGTGGTAGTAGGTCGTTTGGCTGAAGTCCGTTTCGTAGATGTAAATACTGGTATCGTTCTTTCTACTCATAACGTACCTTATGGCTCAACGTTATATGTAGGTGATGGGGAACTGGTAGAAAAAGGCAAGTTGATTGCTAAATGGGACCCGTTCAATGCTGTTATTATCACGGAAGCAACTGGTAAGATTGAATTTGAGGGCGTAATTGAAAACGTTACTTATAAGGTTGAATCGGATGAAGCTACAGGTCTTCGCGAAATTATCATTATTGAATCTAAGGATAAGACGAAGGTTCCTACAGCTCATATCCTGACGGAAGATGGTGATTTAATACGTACTTACAACTTGCCGGTGGGTGGTCACGTGATTATCGAAAATGGTCAGAAAGTGAAAGCCGGTGAAGTAATCGTGAAGATTCCGCGTGCCGTAGGTAAAGCGGGTGATATCACGGGTGGTCTTCCTCGTGTTACCGAATTGTTTGAAGCTCGTAATCCATCTAACCCTGCTGTCGTTTCTGAAATTGATGGTGAAGTTACAATGGGTAAGATCAAACGTGGTAATCGTGAGATCATCGTAACTTCCAAGACTGGTGAGGTTAAGAAATATCTGGTTGCATTATCCAAACAGATTCTGGTACAGGAAAATGACTATGTACGTGCTGGTACTCCATTGTCTGACGGTGCTACTACTCCTGCGGATATCCTGGCTATTAAAGGTCCTACAGCTGTACAGGAATATATCGTGAATGAAGTTCAGGATGTATACCGCCTGCAGGGTGTGAAGATCAATGATAAGCACTTCGAGATTATCGTTCGCCAAATGATGCGTAAAGTACAGATTGACGAACCGGGTGATACTCGCTTCCTGGAACAGCAAGTTGTAGACAAGCTGGACTTCATGGAAGAGAATGACCGTATCTGGGGTAAGAAAGTTGTGGTTGACGCTGGTGATTCTCAAAGTATGCAGGCTGGCCAGATTGTAACTGCCCGTAAGCTGCGTGATGAGAACAGTATGCTGAAACGCCGTGACTTGAAACCTGTTGAGGTTCGCGATGCTGTGGCTGCTACATCTACTCAGATTCTTCAGGGTATTACACGTGCCGCTTTACAGACTTCAAGCTTTATGTCGGCTGCTTCCTTCCAGGAAACAACGAAGGTATTGA
>JAJXBQ010000387.1:0-1649 GCA_021640525.1 Segatella copri | reverse complement strand
AGAACTCTGTCAAAATCATGTCCGCTTCTTCAGTGCTGATGAAGCGTCCCGGCATAACCAGTACATTAGCGTCATTGTGCTGACGAGCCAGGTGTGCGATTTCTGCATTCCAGCAGAGAGCAGCACGAACCCCTTGGTGCTTGTTCAGCGTCATATTGATTCCGTTTCCACTGCCGCAGATAGCGATACCGGGATAACATTCTCCCGATTCCACTGCAAGAGCCAGCGGATGAGCATAATCCGGATAGTCTACGCTAGCGGTAGAGTTAGTTCCGAAATCCTTGTAAGCCCAGCCTTTTACTTCCAGCCAGCCGCGAACATATTCTTTCAGTTCAAAACCGGCATGGTCGCATGCTAATCCGATTGTTTTCATTAGAGCATTGCTTTTACCTGGTTATATACGTTCTCGGCAGTAAATCCAAGTTTTTCATCCAACACAGTGTAAGGAGCAGAGAAACCGAAAGATTCCAATCCCCAAACTTTACCGTGGCAACCTACCAGACCTTGAAGAGTGACAGGCAGACCGGCAGTCATACCGAAAATCTTCGCATCTGCCGGAAGAATAGCTTCCTGATATTCTTTCGGTTGGTTGCGGAACAGACCTTCAGAAGGAGCAGATACAATGCGTACCTTCACGCCATCTTTGCGAAGTAACTCTGTGCCGGCTACCAATGTAGCTACTTCAGAACCTGAAGCCACCAGGATAACATCCGGATTTTCGTCGGAACCTGCTACGATATAAGCACCCTTGGCTGCTTGTTCGTAATCTGTTCCTGCCGGTAAATTGGCAATATTCTGACGAGAGAAGATTAATCCTGTAGGAGTAGACATATTTTCCATAGCAAGTTTCCAAGCAATGGTTGTCTCTTCTGCATCAGCCGGACGAAGTACCAACATAGAGTTGTGTCCCTTATGGTTTTTCAGTTTTTCCATCAGGCGGATTTGTGCTTCCTGTTCTACCGGTTCGTGAGTAGGACCGTCTTCACCTACGCGGAATGCGTCGTGTGTCCAGATGAATTTCACCGGTTGTTCCATCAAAGCAGCCATACGTACGGCAGGTTTCATGTAATCGGAGAATACGAAGAATGTACCGCAAGCAGCGATTACACCACCATGGAGAGACATACCGATACAGATACAAGCCATTGACAATTCAGATACACCTGCCTGGAAGAATGCTCCGCTGAAATCACCTTTCTTGAAAGAATGAGTCTTTTTCAGGAAACCGTCAGTCTTGTCAGAGTTAGAAAGGTCGGCCGAAGCAACGATCATGTTTTCTACCTGTGTAGCAAGTGCGCCCAATACGGTTGCAGATGCAGCACGAGTAGCGCTACCTGCTTTCTGTTCGATAGCAGCCCAGTCCACTTTCGGAGCTTTGCCCGAGAAGAAGAGTTCCAGTTTTGCTGCCAGTTCCGGGTTTGCTTTCGCCCATGCAGCTTTCTTTGCATACTTTTCAGCAACGATCTTTTTCAGTTCTTCTGCTCTTTTTGCATACAGTTCGGCTACTTCCGGGAATATAACGAACGGGTTAGTAGGATCACCACCTAGATTCTTGATTGTATTTACATAAGCGTCGCCGCCGAGAGGAGCACCGTGTGTAGCGCAGTTAGCTTCATAGCTGCTGCCGTCTGCCTTGCGTGCACCTTTAC
>JAJXBQ010000115.1:0-10757 GCA_021640525.1 Segatella copri | reverse complement strand
CATTTTAACGGCAAAATAGAATAATTCATTGACCGTACCTTGTAATAAAAGATAGGATTTACTATCTTTGCACCTGTATAACAAGGTAGTAATGATATAGATTATAAATTTTGAGTTAATTACTGTTTTTTGAAGGTGATAGGTCTTCGGGAGAAGATTTATCACCTGTTTTATTTTCAGACAGTTTATAAAAGATAAACCCATTTGACGTTGTAAAACACAACGTCAAATGGGTTAACTAATTAAAAACCAACATATTAAGTTTTTCAATCAACAATAAAACTATCCTATACCCTTGCTACCGCAAAACGCGGTAGCAAGGGGGTTAACTAACTAACAATCAACGCCTTAACTTTTACTACAAAAGAGCAGAACTATCGTTGATAATCTTATCCCTGCACTCTTCCATCAGCCACTTCGGCGTACTGGTAGCGCCACAGATACCTACCGTTTCCACATTCTTGAACCAGTTCATATCTATCTCGTCGGCACTTTCTATCTGGTAGCTGTTGGCATTCACACTCTTGCATTCCTTGAAAAGCACCTTACCGTTCGAGCTCTTTCTGCCACTCACAAAGAGGATGACATCATGCTTGCTGGCAAAGGCAGCGATGTTAGGCATGCGGTTAGCCACCTGACGGCAGATGGTATCGAAACTCTTGAAGACAGCACCCTCAACAATATGCTCCTGGCAGTATTCGATGATGCGGTGAAACTCATCGAGGCTCTTGGTAGTCTGGGAGTAAAGATAGATATCTTTCGAGAAATCCAGCTGCCCGCTTTCCTTCAGCTGCTTCACATCCTCAAACTTCTCTACCACGATGGCATGACTCTCCGTCTGCCCCACCAGTCCGAGCACCTCAGCATGACCGTTCTTACCGAAAATCACGATCTGCGCCTCCGGATTGTTAACATACTGCTTCTTGATGCGGCGCTGCAACTGGAGCACCACAGGACAGGTAGCATCGATGATTTCGATGTTGTTCCGCTCGGCAAGGGCATAAGTCTCAGGCGGTTCACCATGAGCACGGAGCAAGACCTTTACGCCCTGCAGTTCCTCCATCTGCTCATGGTCTATCGTGATGAGTCCCGCTTCATGCAGGCGCTCCACCTCCATACCGTTATGCACAATATCGCCCAGGCAGTAAAGTTTACCGCCCTTAGCCAACTCCTCTTCAGCTTTCTTGATAGCAGTGGTTACGCCAAAGCAGAAACCACTGCCGTTATCTATTTCTATCTGCACCTTTTTAAATATTTATTGTACATTAATCTTCACCACCACCTTAGCATGGTCAGGGTCATTCGTAATCATGAGGATACGAGGGTGTCTGACACGCGATTTCTTCAAGTCGGCAGCCACAGCCGTCACCTTCATCTTAACGGTCTCTCCAGGCAGAATTTTGCTCTTCTTCAGGTTCACCTGCAAGCCCATCGTAAACATCTGCATACTGCGGATATCCAGTTCAGACTTGCCCTTGTTGGTAATCAGAATCTCGCCCTTCAGCTTCTTCTTTCCATTGAAGCTACCCAGATTGAGGTCGGTGGTAGACATCTCCATCTTCGGAGCCAGTGCCTTCTTGGCTGGAGTCATGTTATCGAAACCAGGAAGAAGAACGGCTGATACCACGATTTCCTTCTCTGGCGCTATCTTATCGCCAGGACGCTCACCGAGATAAACTGAGGTCTGGTTCAAGCCCAGGTCGCGCAATTTCTTGGAATCGAGCACAAAACTGATTTCGGCAGAATGACGCGGAGCCACCTTGGAAGGCGATACGAAAGCATGAAGATAGGATGGCAGATGCATCACTACCGGCTCCAGTAATTCGTCGGTAGGATTGAAGATATGGATGCGCTGAACCGGACGGTCGCCACGGTTCACGTCATCAAACTCCACCTCCTGGGCATCACTCTTGATGACACCCAGCATCTCATCGTAAGAACCAGCGAAATCTACTACGCTGCCCACTACCTTTCCCCTCATAGAGAGGATGAACGGCTCTTCATCCGCATTGGTATAGAGGCAAACCTGCTTGGTGAAAGTACCCATCTGCTTGGCATCGTATACCGCCTTGATGACGAAACTTTCGCCGGCAGCAATGCCCGTCTTCGGATAATCTACCTCCGTACAACCGCAGCTTTTCAACACATTGTTGATAACCAAAGGCTTGTGCCCGTCATTCTTCAGCACGAATTCGGCAGTTACAGGCTTGCGGAACACCACCTGTCCACAGTCTACCACCTCGTGCTGGGTTGTAATCTTCTGTGCTGATGCAGGCAGCGCCAACAGCGCTGAGAGCATCCATATATTCATCCGTTTCATACTATTCTATTTTAAATTATCAATCTATAAACTTTTAACTATCAATTATTAACTTTCAATTCATAAGTCTCTGTGCGGCCACCAAACTCCGGACTGTAGGTACACTCAGCGGTGCAAGTTCCGCTCTGGTAGTCGCCCTTTCTATCCACATAATACTCCATTTCTACGATGTGCTTACCTTTAGATAAACGATCGAAATAGAAATTTGTTGCATGATCTCTTGGAGAAACATAGCAGCCTATGCCCCACTGATAACCGCTCTTCTGGTTAACCGGTTCCAGACATGCCGCACGCTTATCCGTAATCTGCACAAAGTCGTAGTCGCGGTCGGCGGTGATGATGAGCGTTACCTTCACCTTCTCGCCTACCTTCGCCTGCGCCTTGCCCTTGCCCTCAGATTCGGCTGGAACGATGACACGGCGAATCTTGATGCCCGACTCCATGGAACCGATTTCGCTGATAGGCTGCTTAAACTCTGCATAGACGGCTCCCCAGCTGGTATAATCGCTCTTTTTCTGGATGCTCAGCTTAGATGCCTTGCCCGTCTTTTCGGTCTTCACATAGCCCAAAGTAGTGGAATCCTGCGGCATCGGCAGCAGCTTGCCATCCAGTTTCAGAACGGCATTCTCAGCCTTCCTGCTCCAGTTGCTCTCATTGCCTTTCATAAAGGCGTAAACAGCATCCACGGTGTTCACTGGCGTATCCCAAACCTGGGTACGTTTCGACATCAGGAGCCAGCGCTGCAGTTCCTCTATGGTCTGCTTGTCGTTTGGCTTCAGCATCTGCATCGCCTCTATCACGGATACCTGGGTAGGAATCTTATAGTTTCTCCAGCTGTAGAGTGCCTTGCGGGTATCGTAGTAGCGGCCCATCTCCTCGCGGTAAACGGCATATTCGTTCACGCTCTGCAGATATTCGCCTGCCTTCTCGCGGTAAGCAGCATTCTGCTGGCTGTTTCTGGCGAGTACCACGGCAGCACGCGCCTTGCCATAGATGGAGAAATCACCCGTCATCTTCGACATCTTTTCCAGGAGATAAGCCTTATCCTGCTCCAGATTCTGCTTCATCTTTCTGCCATCCATCGAAAGGATGTAGAGATAATGCAGCGCCTGTTCGCTAGGACTCACCTTCTGCTTTTTCTCCTCCTGCTTCTTCATTTCTCTTACTTCCTGTGCTGTCTGCCAAGAGAGATAATCAATGGCGGAAGTCAGCATCTTGGCGGTGGATTTCTGCACACCTGCGAGGGCATTCAATCGAACCATCATTTCGGCTACCGACGTAGTCATATACCGGCTGCCCTTCATGCCCTTCCACCATGAGAAGGAACCGTCAGCGTTCTGCAATTTCTTCAGTTTCTCCACCTGATTCTGCAGTCGGATGCTCTCCTGAGAATGATTATCCAAAGAGAGAGTCTTCTGGATATGGGTGGTGATGGTATTGGCGTAGATGGCAGACATCAGCGAGATGGCATCCTCCTCATCCGGATTACTGATAGCTGGCAGCGCCTTCACCATCAGCCAACTAGGATTGTTGGTGTACTCGATGGTTACCTTTGCCTCTTCAGCGCCCTTCGCCTGCTTGCCCTCCTTGTTCAGGAAGAGTTTGCTCAGATCGAAGTTCTGCTCACCCTTCTGATGCAGGGTGATAGGCAGGGTGTTCACCACGAGTTCACGGTTGCTCAAAACCGGCAGATAGTACTGTTCACCATCGCTATAGCCATTACCGGCAGCCACCACCTTATTAATATATACGCCTTCTTTCAGTCCCTGGACATCAAAGGAGATGGTAGCAGAGCCCTCGGCATCGATGCTGTAGTTCTGCGTTTTCTGCCAAACCACCTTGTTGGTCTCCGGGTCGAGAATCTGCATGCGGGCGTTGCCGCTCACCTTCTTGTCAGAAGTATTGAAGAGTTTCACCACGATAGTTGCCTTATCGCCCTCACGCAGGAAGCGAGGCATGTTAGGCTGCACCATCACGGTCTTCTGAGCCACAGCCTCATCCACCAGCAAACCATTGCGCATCTCCTTGTCATGAGCCAATCCCATGAACTTCCAGGTAGTCACGCTTTCTGGCAGGGTGAAGTTGATAGCCACATTGCCCTGATTATCGCTCTCCAGAGCAGGATAGAAGAAGGCGGTCTCGTTCAGGTTTTCACGCACCTGTACCTTGTCGAGGAATTGTCCTGCATCTGGACCTGAACCGCCGACAAACTGCGGCATCTCCTCTACTACATCAAAAACCTTGTTGGCAGATGGAGCAGCCGCTCCGACACGGGTCATTTTAGAGCCGCGAATCCTGATGACTTTCGCTTCTTCTCGAACCAGCTCGTCTTTTTGTATACGAACAGCCTCAACGGTTCCGCCAGAAGAACGTTCCAACTTGCTCAGTTCCACCGCTTGCATATAAGCATAATAACTAAAGTATTTGCCATCAAACTGATCCACATCCAATTGTTTCTCGTCATAATACTTGGTAGGATAAGCGCCATTCAAGCAAAATGAACGGAAAGTGAGGTTGTGCTTCCAGTAGCAGTTTGGCAAACTCTGATAGAAGCCCAGGGAGAAATTCCAGGAATGCGGGGCTATCTGGTCGAGCGACTTGTCATAGAGTACGCTCATCAGCTGCGCCTTGGCTGGCTTGCCGTCAGGGGTGGTAATCTTCAACGTCCACTCCTCCTTCTGTCCAGGGGTCAGACGGTTGCGGAAGGTCTTCCAGGCGATGTTCAGTTTCTTCTCAGGCAAAGGACGGGCGATGCTCATCATTCGGGTATAGCACTTGCCTTGCTTCACGAAACTATAGTTCAGTACGATGCCCGACGCATATTCCTCCTTGTAGGTGAAAGGCAGGGTCACGATACTGTCGCCCAACTCCCAGGCGCCCTTCTCCAGCAGTTTGTTGCCGGCGATGATGGAATATACGATGTGCGCTCCGTTCTCCGAAGAGCCCACCTGGATATAGACCGGCTTGCCATCACGAGGGAAGGTCTTCGCCGTCTGATAATACCATTCGGTAGTTGGCTCCACCGGATGGGTATCCTTCATACTGAAGAGCGTGAACTTCTGCTGCAGGGTATCCTGTCCGCAGATTGCCTCCAACTGATGAACGCCAGATTTCCAAACGAGGGAAGAAGAGGCAGAGGAAGAAGCATATTCCTTGATAGAAACCGGTGCATTCGCCTCGGCATCCTTCCATTCGCCTTCATCAATGCGATATTTCAACCTACTAGAAATCGGCATTCCACTGGCATTGCGGTAAGCGAAGGTCACCGTCTTCAGACTGTCTGTTTCGATACGCTTAGGAAGATTCACCGTGAGGATGGTTGGTTTGGTGCCCAGAGGCAGACTCATTACACCCTCGTGGCTCTCGCCGCTGATGTCGGTAACGATGGCTGAGACCTCGAAGTTGAAGAAACGGGCGATGCGCATGAAATCGCTCATATCAGCCTCGTCTTTTCCTGACAAGGAAGCCTCCAGCGGAATCTCCACATCGAAGGTTCCGTCCTCACGAGTCACGCAACTGTCGGTCTTCACCAACTGTCCGGCAGAGCCTGCGCCCCACCACCAAAGTTGGTTTCTGCGAGTCACCTGATACTCCACCTTGGCACCCTGCACAGGCACACCAGCATAGGTCTTGGCTGTAGCCTTCACCACCACGGTGTCGCCCCAGTTATATTTCTCGTTCACCTTCGGGAAGGTAATCTCAAAGGTTGGACGCTTGTATTCCTCCACTCTTACATGTTCTGTTGCCGTACCATTTACGGAGATGGAATATTGTCCCGTCTGTCCCTCCTTCGGCAATTCGAAATCTACAGATGCCGTACCGTATTCATCGGTCGTAGCCTTCTGCTCAGCCACCTGCTTCCAGTTGGCGTCTCTCAGGATAAACTTCAGTTCCATGCTCTTGCCCGGCACACTGGCATCCAAGCCTTTCTTTACGATGTAGGAGACGGCTGTGGCATGCACCTGCTGTCCCGGACGATAGATGGCACGATCGGTAAACAGCTGATATTCAATCTTATCATCCTTCTTCTCGTAATAGCGGTCACGAGAAAGATAGATGTATTTGGCAGGCGTAAACTTATCGGTGTTGGTGGAAATCAAGATGTTTCCATCCACATTCTTAAAGTAAGCCTCTCCGTTCTCATCGGTTGTCAATCGGGCATGAACCAGTCGCTTATACTTGTCCATCTTCACATCATAATCCTTTTCATAGAGTTCAATCTTAGCCCCGGCGATAGGCTGACCATCAGTAGCATTCACTACTACATAGCGATGCTTATCATCAGGCAACTGCTGAATCATCACCGCCAGATTGCTCACATAGAAGAGCTGTCGCTGCGGAGCGATGCCGGTATTATCCGAAGTTACCTCCATCAGATAAGCACCCAGCGGCAGATTGCCACCGATTTCGATGGAATCCTTCACCTCTTGATAATCCGGACGACCATAGTAATTCCTGCTGTAATCCTTCTGATGCAGCTTCGTGGTCTTCTTCAGGAGCAGCTTATAGGTAGCCTCATCCTGCGCATCATATTCATTATCTGCCGTGATGTTGAGGCGGGAGATGCTGATTTTCAGGTTCTGGAGATTGCGCACATTCAGATGCAGCCACGCCTTCTCCCCAGGGCGCAATACCTGCGGCATATCCTTCACCCGGAACATCGGTTCGGTGAGTCGCTTCTGCGCATTTCTCAGTTCGTTCATTCTCGACCAACCGCCCCAGCGGCTCAGCGCATAGTTGATATAGTTGAGCTTATCCTGTGGCTTGGCATCGGTAGCCCCCTCCATGAAGCGGAAGTGCTCCACGGCAAGTTCGCCTGCCTCCGGAATATCCTGATAAACCTGGATGAGCGAATCGATGGTCTGCAGATACTTCGACTTTCTTACCTCTCTCACGTCGTCCTGACGGTATTTCTCGATGAGTTTGTAGGCACATAGACATGCCGCTCCCCTATTTCCCACCTTATTATAATAGGTGTACAGCTGCAGATACGCCTCCTTGCTGTCTGCCTCGAATCCGATGAGATGCAGCAGATCGTTGTTGAAGGAACTGCCATCCACACCCTTCAGAGTCAATGGCACATACTCAGTGGAAGTATGCTTGGCAAGAAGTTCAGGCTGCTCCAGGGCTTTCTTGAAAAACTCCTGGCTTTTCTTTTCGTTCATATCACGATACACCTTACCCAGCACAGCATATCTCACCGCCTTCAATGCGGGGTCTTTCACCTTCAGCACCTCGGCTTCCATCCGCTTCACGTTAGGCGTCAGCGAGTCAGCCGAAATCTCATTCCAGAGTGTCATCTGTCTTGTCTCAGCCGCCAGCAGCTGCCCGTAATCTTTGGCAGCCGAAGCCTTGGCGATGATTTTCTTCATCACCGCGATTTCGCTCTTAGGCTGGTCCTTCTGAGCATTGATTTCAGCTTGCTTCCACAAGTTGTCGTATGTCTGAGCCGCAACCTGCATCGTAGCAAAGAGGGCTACCAGAAGTGATAAAATGTTTCTTTTCATAAGCCAACTGTATAAAATGTTAATAGAATGATGATAATCATCAAACTTTTCATTGCAAAAATACAAAAAAAAACTGTTTTCTAACCCCGAAACTGAAACTTTTTACTATCTTTGCACGAAAATAATATATTTTACCTAGAAATAAACATTAAAAAAACAATGGCAGAAAAAAAGTATGGTCATTTTGATGACGCCAATCGCGAATACGTGATTACTGACCCAAAGACCCCATGGCCTTGGATCAATTATTTGGGTAACGAGGATTTCTTCTCGCTCATATCCAACACTGCAGGTGGTTATTCTTTCTACAAGGATGCCAAGTTCCGTCGCATCACCCGTTATCGCTACAATGGTGTGCCGATGGATAACGGCGGTCGCTATTTCTACATCAAGGATGGCGATACCGTATGGAACCCGGGGTGGAAACCTTGCAAGACACCGCTCGACAGCTACGAGTGCCGCCACGGCATGAACTATACCCGTATCACGGGCAGCAAGAACGGCGTGGAGGCGAGTGTGCTCTTCTTCGTACCCCTCCATACATGGGCTGAGGTGCAGAAGATGACGCTGAAGAACCAGACTGAGGAGGTGAAGACCCTCAAGGTGTTCTCCTTTGCAGAGTGGTGCCTCTGGAATGCTGCTACCGATATGGAGAACTTCCAGCGCAACTTCTCTACGGGCGAAGTAGAGGTAGAAGGCTCTACCATCTATCACAAGACCGAATACCGCGAGCGCCGCAACCACTATGCTTTCTACACCGTTAACACCGAGATTCAGGGCTACGATACCGACCGCGAGAGTTTCATCGGACTCTACAACGAGTTTGCCGAGCCTGAGGCTGTGATGGAAGGCAAGCCACGCAACAGCTTTACACACGGCTGGAGCCCTATCGCATCTCATTATATAGAGGTAACCCTGCAGCCAGGCGAGAGCCGCGACCTCATCTTCCTCCTGGGATATGTGGAGAACGAGCAGGATAAGAAGTTCAGCGCCAAGAAGGTAATCAACAAGGAGAAGGCGCACGAGCTTATCGCCAAGTTTGATACCACCGAAAAGGTGGATGCTGCCTTCGCAGAACTCAACCAGTATTGGGATAACCTGCTGAACATCTTCACCGTGAAGAGCGGCAACGACAAGTTAGACCGCATGGTGAACATCTGGAACCAGTATCAGTGCATGATTACCTTCTGCATGTCGCGTTCGGCAAGTTTCTTCGAGAGCGGCATCGGTCGAGGCATGGGCTTCCGCGATTCCAACCAGGACCTCGTAGGTTTCGTTCATCAGATACCTACCCGTGCCCGCCAGCGCATCATCGACATCGCCAGCACCCAGTTCCCTGACGGCGGTTGCTATCACCAGTACCAGCCACTCACCAAACGCGGCAACAACGACATCGGTGGCGGTTTCAACGACGACCCTTGCTGGCTCATCTTCGGTACCGTAGCCTATATCAAGGAGACGGGCGACTTCTCTATCCTCGCTGAGCAGGTGCCTTTCGACAACCAGCCAGGCACAGAAGTAAGCCTCTTCGAGCACCTCAAGATTTCGATGAACCATGTTATCAACAACCTGGGTCCACACAAGTTGCCACTCATCGGAAGAGCCGACTGGAACGACTGTCTGAACCTGAACTGCTTCTCCTGGGACCCTAACGAGAGTTTCCAGACCACCGAAAACAAGGGCGAAGGAAGCAAGGCTGAGAGTCTGATGATAGCCGGTCTGTTCGTTGTTACCGGCAAGGATTATGTGGCTCTGTGCAAGCAGCTTGCCAAGGAAGCTATGGAAAGCAAGGAGGGCGAAATAGCCGGTCTTGCAGAGGAAGATTATTTGACAGAAGCCGAGCGCATGCAGCAGGCTGTAGATGAGATGAACGAGGCTGTGAAACAGCATGGATGGGACGGTGAATGGTTCCTCCGCGCTTACGATTTCTTCGGCAACAAGATAGGTAGTGATGAGAACGAGGAAGGCAAAATCTTCATCGAGAGCCAGGGCTGGTGTACGATGGCTGGTATCGGCCTGAAAGAAGGACTCTGCGATAAAGCACTGGATAGCAGCAAGAAACGACTAGAATGCGAGCACGGAATGGTGCTGAACAACCCAGCCTACACTACCTATCATGTAGAAATGGGTGAGATTTCTTCTTATCCTGAAGGCTACAAGGAGAATGCCGGCATCTTCTGCCACAACAATCCTTGGGTCATCATCGGAGAGACTGTAGCCGGACGAGGCAACGATGCATGGAACCATTACACCAAGATTCTGCCTAGCTACGTAGAGGAAAAATATCAGACACTTCACAAGGTAGAACCTTACGTAAACTGCCAGATGGTAGCCGGCAAGGATGCAGCCAAACCGGGCGAAGGAAAGAACTCCTGGCTCACCGGTACAGCGGCATGGATGTGGTATACGGTATCGGAATTCATCCTCGGCATCAAGCCTGATTATGAAGGTTTGCTCATCGATCCTTGTCTCCCAAGCACCGCTAAGGAGTATGAGGTAACCCGCAAGTTCCGTGGTGGCGAATACCATATCACAGTAAAGAATCCTAACGGAAACCAGAAGGGCGTGAAGCAGATTACAGTGGATGGCACTCCTATCTCAGGCACCATCATTCCTTGCTCTGAAGGCAAGCATGAAGTAGTGGTTGAGATGTAAATCAGCCAGATTTTATCAAGTTACGATTTGAAAGTTCAATGTAACGAAACTCTTTTCATACCCATGCCCCCTGTTTTAGGGGGTATGGGTATCACGTTAAACACTTGACCCCTTATTTCAGGGGGTCAAGTGTTTTATATATCTGATAATCTGATACTTAACTTTTAATATAAGCACATATTCAACAGTATCAAGAGTAAGATTCTAAGTCTCTATCATTTCCTCAGTTCCTCAGTTCCTCAGTTCCTCAGTTTTTTCCTAAGGGGTATATAGCC
>JAJXBQ010000114.1:0-10820 GCA_021640525.1 Segatella copri | reverse complement strand
TAAACACTTTTCAATAGACTCTTGCGACTTTGTAAAGTCTACAAGCGAAGGAGTAAATGCCTCATTTGAAAGTTCAAGGCTTGCGATTACCAAGCCAGGATTTGTTACAGATATAGGAATATTAAATCTTACATAATCATCATAATTCTGATCATTATTAATTGCAAAACCTACATTTTCTGCAATAGACAAACCTGCTGTAGAATTATCAGGAACCTCGACTACTAAAGCTTTCTTACTTTTATCAAGTTCTATACTAGCTACTCCAGAAGCCTGTTCACAGATTAAGCCATCTGCATCATAATACCAACCAGTACTTCCCTTTGTTGGAGCAGTTTTATTCCACTGACCACGAGCCGTATTGATATTATAGAACACTGCCTTTCCACTTTCCAATGCAGACAACAAGTCATCTACCGTCATACCTAGCTTAGTTTGAATAACTTCAGCATAATCAGTCAAACTAATAGTTTGAGAAGCAATGTGTCCTTCTCTAAACTCTGCTGTATATGCTATCGTAGCAGAAGCATCAGTACGCAAATATGGATTCTCATTTTCTCCATATACATGCTTCCCGGTAGCATCCATTGGATCGTCGCTGCATGAGCCGAATGATACGGCCATGCAAGCTAACATAGTATATAAAAATATCTTTTTCATATTGTACTTTTTTTTTCAGTTTTTACTTTATCACTGTTTAGCATAACCAGGATTCTGTTTCAACTTAGGATTACCATCCAAAGCCGACTTTGGAATAGGGAAAATATCCTTGTGGCGATCGGTCTTATCAGGATTGGCATCTTTACAGAACCATGACTTGCCATTATAGACATTCTCTCTAGAACCCTTGATGTGGAAACGGATCAAATCTTGACGACGGTGATGCTCTGCCACGAATTCCCAAGCCAGCTCATCGAGCAAGCCACCCAATTCGATGTCTTGACCACCTTCATTGGTAATAATCCATTTGTCTGCTTCGCCCATCTTACCTTGGTTTTCACGGTGTCCGTATGCATATACACTACCACCCTTCAACTTCTCTACTGTAACCTTGGCTTTTTCTGGGTTGTTCAAGAAGTTACGCTCACGAACCTTGGTAACCAAATCTGCTGCAGTCTGCTCTGGTTCGCCCTTATAGCCACCAAGGCGAAGCAAGCACTCTGCCTTCATCATATAAGCATCAGCCAAGCGGAAGAATGGTACATCATCATACGAAGAACCATACTCACCACTTTTGATTTCATATTTTACTAAACGGTAGCTTTCGAAAGGATAACAACCAGGATTATCAATACTGTGTAACTCCTTTGTGTAAACCAAAGGTTCGCCATCATAATAAATAGGAGCACCAGAAGCATCATACTGCTGACCACCAATCCAACAATCCTTAAAACGAGAGTCATCCTTATCATAAGTATCAAGGAACTGAGGCATCACAGCAGCACCACCTGTTGCCCAACCATCAAAGCCCCAAGTTGCCTTACCAGCTACGTGCATCCACATATTTGCCATATAGTTACCAGCAGCATACTTATTCTCGAATGGTATACCGAAGATTATCTCAGGAGAGCCAGAGATATCATCCATAAAGTTAGCAGAATATGCTGAAGCCAAAGAGAAAGGCCCCTCCATTACCTGATTTAGTTCATCTATACACTTACCATACCAGCTATTGTCGGAATCATCTTGGAACCAAGCATTATGATTCAAGTACATCTTGGCCAAAATCATATGGATGGCATACTTGTTGAGCTTGCCCATCTCTATAGTTGTGCCACAATCGTCTGCAATCTCATTCAATTCCTTGACCAAGAAATCAAAGGTCTCCTGTGGCTTAGCTTGCTCTGGTAACCAACCATCAGGGTGCTCAAATTCTGTATCCAAAGGAATGTTGCGGAACAAGTCAAAGAGTATATAGTAATACAAGGCACGATAGCCTCTCAACTGAGCCACCAGCTTAGGATTCTCCTGAATCTGCTGATACCCCAACAACTTATTACAAGCATTGATACCCGCATAGTTACGAGTCCAGGTATCGCCAAAATGCGCAATCTGTGAATGGAACTCGTGCTTATGCATAGACACATAAAGATCTCCCCAACCAATACCAATGCGATAAGGGATACACCAAACATCGGAAGATTGGTCCATCATATCGGCATAACTATACCATCCCCAATATACATCACGCAAACTGCTATATACGGGACCGAACATAGCCATGATCTCCTCATTGGTAAACTCATGGTTTTCGGTAGCAATTGTATCATATAAATGCTCATCCAAATCGGTACATCCAGTAGTAGCCAATCCTGCTACTCCCAGCATAGTACCATATAATATATTACGAAATTTAGTATTCATATCTATAACGCTTAAATTTGTTAGAATGTAAGATTGACTCCCAAAGTAAAGGTACGAATGGACGGATACTTATCTCTCCAATCAATACCCGAAGCTTGCACATCACTATTAGTCAACTCAGGATCCAACCCCTTGTAACCTGTAATAGTAAACAAGTTTGTTCCTGAAAGATAAACACGTGCAGCTTTTACATACTTATTCTCCTTAAGAGGCACATTATAAGCCAAAGTTGCACTACTCAATTTCAAGAAATCACCATTCTCCAAATAGTAGCTGACAAAAGTCTGCTTTTGTGCAGAAGACAACTTATGTCCACATCCATAAGGCTCATCATTTGCCGACTTCAAACGATTGTATGCTATAGAGTTATTCTCGTAGTAGCAACGAGCCTCGTTCAAGATTTTGAACCCGAACTGACCAGTGAACTGCATAGACAAGTCGAAGTCCTTGTAACGGAATGTATTAGTCCATCCCATATACACCTTAGGAAGAGCATTGCCCAAGTACTGACGATACTTATCATTAGACAACATATTGTCTTTAAACTCCTCAGCCTCTCCTGTCTCAACATTCTCTATCATCCACAATCCATTCTCAGAAACGCCCACAGATTTCATTCCGTAGAAATTTCCAATAGACTTACCAACCTCCAAACGCTGTGTAGACATAGATATTGGCTCACCTAAATAAGCCTCATCATGCTGATTGGCTGTCTCATAAAGATCATTTGACAAACTGATCAACTTATTTGAGTTATGAGAAACTGTAACAGTTGTTTTATATTCAAAGTCTTTTGTCTGAACAGGAATTGCCGTAACAGAAGCCTCGATACCTTGGTTACGCATTTCACCAACATTAGCAAGAGTTTTGTTATAGTAGTTTGGCGGAGTTGGTACATCATACCACCAAAGCATATCCTTTGTGGTTTTCTTATATACATCGATGGTACCACTCAAACGCTCACCCAAGATGCTCCAATCCAAACCTACGTTGAACTCTGTTGACTTTTCCCACTTCAAATCTGGATTTGGATTTGAGTTTACAATCAAACCAAGATTCCATTTGTTATTGTCGTAATAGTAAGTAGGATTTATACTACTACTGCCGTATGTCCAACGAGTCAATGATTGGTAAGGGTCATTAGGAATTACACCTGTGACACCAAAACCAGCACGAAGTTTCAAGTTGTTCACCCACTTTACATCCTTCATGAACTTTTCATTACTGATAGTCCATCCAAGTGATGCTGAAGGGAAAGTTCCCCACTTATGATTGGCTCCAAACTTAGAAGAGCCTTCATGACGAACACTGACAAGAATGTTGTATCTATCAGCATAGCCGTAACTGATACGTCCAAAGAAACCAATCAACTTCGACTCACTCTTGTAGCTATTTAAGCCCGCCTTACCATTCTTAAGAGCTGCACCGATATACATATTGTTATACTCGAACATATCGGTAGGGTAATCATAGTTGCTGCCACTGAATCCATACCATGTGTCTTTTTGGTAGCTGTAACCAGCAAGCGCATTAAAACGATGCTCGCCAAACTGATGGTTGAAATTGCTTGTCAACTCGAAATTATCGGTCTGACCAGTTGCATAGTTCTGGGAAGCATAACCTGTATGGTTTTCGGAAGCCTGGCTATAATATTTTGAGGTATAGTAAGTCTGGTCGTGATTGTTGTAACGATCGGTAGAGAACATAGCCTTAGTCTGCCAGCCCTTAATTGGTTCGAAAGTAAGAGAGCCTGTATATCGAGTAGTTTCAGTTTTATACTGTCCCTTGTGCTCCTTGATGATTCCTAATGGGTTATAATAGTAGTTTACGCCAAAGTTCTCGCAGTAACTACCATCAGCATTATAGATTGGCTCAGTAGGATTACGGATAATAGCCTGTCGATATAGCATCTGACCAGCAGCATCGATAGGACCATTCTCATGCCATGTTTTCAAAAGATTCACTTGAATCTTGACCATATCGTTAAGCATCCAATGGCTCAAGTCGAAACTTGCCTTCATATTTTCATTATAGGTATCCAAAAAGACACCCTCATCCTTACGATAAGTAAAATCTGCAGAATAAGTAGTAGTCTTGTTACCACCATGAATTAACACATTATGATTATGGCTAAATGCTGTTCGAGTGATAGCATCCAACCAATCTGTATCATAACCTTTATCCGAAAAATCCGTCTTACCTTCGCGGACATCTGCTCCATCCATGAAATCTAGAGTCTTGCCAAAAGAAGACAAAGAAGCATAGCCAGAATAGCTTACTTCTGTCTTAGACTCACGCTGACCACCTTTAGTGGTAATAATGATAACACCATTAGCACCACGAGTACCATAGATAGCAGCAGCAGAAGCATCCTTCAAAACATCAATACTTGCAATATTCTCAGGAGCTACAGTACTAAGAGAACCTTCAATACCATCTACAAGAACCAAAGGTGTGTTGCTACCATTCAAGGAAATTACACCACGAAGACGGATGGTAGATTCTGCATTAGGGTCACCAGAACCATTGGCAATAGTCAAACCTGCAACCTTACCTTTAATTAACTCGGCAGCATCCTTCACTTTACCTGTTGTAAAGTCTTCCGCCTTAATACTGGTAATGGCTGAAGTAATATCACCCTTCTTCTGAGTACCATAACCGATAACGACTACTTCGTTCAAAGACTTCAAGTCTTCCTGAAGTGTCACGTCACCGCCTTTGGTTTCCTGACTAATATATCCGATATAGGAGATTGTCAAGGTAGCGCCACGCTTTACCTTTAAGGTATAGTTACCATCAATATCGGTAACAGTACCATTCTTGGCATTGCCTTTTTCGATTACACTCGCACCAATGATGGCTTCACCATTGGCATCCTTTACTACACCCTTTACGGTAACTTCGTTCTGCTGAACATTTTCTACCTTTGGGCTTGATGAGGTCTCACTTGCTGCTAGAGTAGGTAATGCCCCCCCACATGCAAGGACCAAACACGCGATGGCTTTTACATAAGCTTGGCTATGTACAAAGCCTGAAATGTTTTGTGTCTGTCTCATTTCTTTTGTTTGTTAGGTTGATAATTGTTTTTTAAAAATTTCGATTGCAAAGTAACAGAATATTTATCATATCATGCCACAAAATCGTCCAAAAGAGTGAAAATATCGTCTAATTTTGATATTTTAGACGATATTTTCGTCTTTTAACCTATATTTCTATTCAGAAATTGCCTGTAACGGCTTATTATTTATTGTTTCATCGCCTTCTTCAGTTTTCCCACAGCGGCATTGATCATGTCGTGGGTTCCACTTCCGTCGGTTACGTATTTCTGAACCATTCTACCATAACTGATGGCATCTTTGAGTTCTGCGCTGGTATTTTCATCAGGCCAGCCGGCACGGCGAAGCAGACCGGAGAGTTCTCTGAGGTCTTCCATCTCGGCAAGGTTGCCAGGGCGCATCGTATTGATGGCACGGTTCAGAATGGCAGTAGTGCCTTCCAGTTCATCCTGGGTCACCTTCTTCTTGCCCTTTTCCACCAGTTCCTGTGCCTGAGCCATCACCTTCTGCATGCGCTCATAGCCGAACGGTGCCCATGGAGCATACTCCGGAACCTTCTGAGAGAGAGCATTCCACTTCTCCTGGTCAGCCTTACGCTCTGCGGCAAGATTCAGGAGAGAATTCAGTTCGGTGAAATCTATCTTCACCTTCTTACTCTTCTTGCTCTTGGCATCGGTCAGGTTGATGCGGTAGTAGTGGGTACTGTTGGCGTTGCGGTAATAATCGGGCTGGAATTCCTTGCCATCCAGCTTCAGGGTAAGGAGATTGGCTCCCGCACCTGTTGTCACGCCGTTTGATTCGCCCACGGTGATATTACTCAATCGGGAGTCGATGTTCAGCGTAGCCTGATTCCAGGTCTGTGCGCCTGTGCCCGCCATCACCAATGGTCCGTACATCAGGGTTCCTACCCAGGATGTCTTCAGCGGAGTACCGTCCAGACTTGCCACATCACTCGAAAGCTTGTCGGCACCATATTCGATATGCTTGCTGAATGGCATGTCGATTTCTACGACATCGCCCGCCTTCCAATGCTTCTGCTCCAGTTCTACATAGGTGCTAGGCTGATAGCTCTTTGCCACCTCCTTGCCGTTCACCTTGATGGAGAAACCTTGCGTAGCCCAATATGGCACACGGAGTTTCAGGGTGAAATCGCCCTCGCCTTCCGTAATCTTGATGGCTGAATGCTGTGCCGGCCATAGGCAATCCTGCTTGATGGTCACCCCCTTCTCCTTCCAGCGGAGGGTGGTTGGCATATAGAGTCCTACCCAGAGAGTATGATCGTTGGCAAAATAAGCCGACTGCTGGTACTTTGTATGGTTTTCAGAACCTGTACCACCGCAGCAGGTGCTCTGAGGAGTCTCGTTGCCGAACGGCTTGGTGGCATTCAGACCTACTGCATACTGATAACAGGTTTGATACTGGTCCGGATTGAGCGAACCGATAATCTGATTATACAGCGTGCGCTCGATATAGTCGAGATACTGCGCATTATCAGGGTTATAACAGTTCAGATCCTTGCTCAGTTTGACGAGGTTATACGCACAACAGGTTTCGTTGATATCCGGATAAGCCTCAGATTCGCCTTCCTGCAGTCCGTTGGTTGCCATACTCAGTATCTGGGTATATGGCTGGCGGAACATTTCTCCGTTGCCTACACCACCCATCGCATACATGTATCTGCCCTGCACCAGACTCCAGAAGTTCTGTGCCAGATTGTAATAATATGGCTTCTGATTGCTCTTGTAGCTGCGCAGCGCTCCGATAATCATCGGAATATGCTGGTTAGCATGGCGGGTACGGATATCATCGATGTTCTTACTCAGCGGATCATAGAACTTAGGCGCATCGAAACAGTTGGCTGCCTCGAGGAGTTTTGCCTTTTCATCCGGATTGGAAACCATCTCTGAAAGACGGGAGAGCGATTCGCTCATACCTCCCACCTCACCGGCTATGTACATGTCCCACATCTCGTAGCGGTTGCCCGGCTTGGCTCTGCGCTCATCCTGGGTGCCGTCCTGCTTTACATAAGTGCGGTAGTGCATGCGGTTCCATACCCAGAGTCCCATATCCTTGGCGATGAGGAGAGCCTTATCGCAGATTTCCTTATCATCAAAGTAGGTTGCAATGTCTATCAGACCGGCAAGCTGCTTGTGTACGCTGTAATAAGGTGCCCAAACCCAATCGGAGTTGTTGTAGGCACGATACATTTCAATCAGAGCACAATGCTGAGCCGGAATGGCGTTGATATAGCCGTAACCATACAGTTCTGGGTGCTTCTTATACTCATCAAAAGCAGCCCAGGTGCCCTTCATCTCTCTGAGTTCTGCCTCAGGAGCGAAATCACGAGCCTCCCAGTTGCGCTTCAGTTCCTTATTATATACGAAGGTCTTCTCCTGACACTCCCGCAACTCATTCACCATTCGGGTGATGTTCTTGCGGAGGATTGCCTTCTGTTCAGGATTAGTTGCCACGGCGTATGCCTGTGCGATTGCCGACATATAGTGACCAGATCCATGACCCTTGAGCTTGGTGTCTGGCGAATCCCAGCCATCACTCTTGGTATACCCTTCGGTACTGAGTCCGTAGGTATCGCGATAGTTGTAGAGCTGCTGGGTAACATCCCAGGAACAGATCTCACGGAGTGCCTCATCACGGTTGTGGGTGAGTCGGTTGTCACCATCTATGCTCACATCAGCGAGTGAGAAGGTATGAGCCACTTCCTTTCCTGGAGTCTGATAGCCTTCAGCCACCACCTTGATTTGTGCCTTGACAGGATAACCATTATCGGTAGTCTCATCACCAATCACAAAACCACCTATCTCATATTGGCTCCCGGCAGGATGTTTCTGCGCATCAGCCTCAGCCTGCTCATCAGCAAGCGGAGCGTTAGCCCAGCGCACCTGGCGATACTCTGAATAACCATCAGAATAGGTTACCCATACGAGATTAGGAAGTCGGGGAACTGTGCCCACCGGACAATCTACTGATATTGCCTCCACCTTAGAGATGGTGCGATAAACAGTGGCTGCCGTTGTCATGGATGGCAAACTGGCTACACCTATCAATAATGTAAACTGCTTTAAATCCATATCTTCTAGGTTTATTATTGTTTCATTTATTTTTCTGGCTGCAAAATAACAGAAAAAATCAACGAAGTCCTAAAATTATCGTACATAAAGATACAATTATCGTCTAACAGGATTCTTGTGATACGATATTTTCATCATTTTGGACTTTCTTTGCATTACATAAACAATTCTATTCGTAAATTTGCAGCAGAAATAAAAACTTGTGGTAATCCGGTAATACAGGCATTGCCACCAAGCAAACAACAAAACGGACAAAACAACAATAAACCTAGAAAGTTATGGTTAAGAAACTCTTTTTCATCGCCACCTTATTATATATAGGGGCAACAGTATCGGCAGAGAACTATCTGGTGAAATCACCAGATGGTAAAATCGTAGCAGAACTCAACACCAACAAGTCTCTCTCTCTTCAATTTAAATACAATGGCTCCATTCTTTTACAGGAGTCTTCAATAGGTGTAACGCTGAACGATGGAACGGACATGGGTAAGAATCCGAAGGTAGCAAGTCACAAGCTTAGCAACCATAAGGAGGCCATCCATGCGCCATTCTATCGTCAGCAAAACTTTGAAACAGCATATCAGGAACTGAATCTGAAACTGAAGAATGGTTTCGGCATCATCCTGAGAGCTTACGATGAGGGAGTGGCTTACCGATTCTATACCCAGCGAAAAGGCAAGACCATCATACTGAATGAAACAGCCGCCTACCAGTTTGGCAAGGACAAGAAGGCATGGTTACCATACACCACGACTCCAGAAAAGCCTTTTGCCATGGCTTTCCAGAATATCTATCACGAAACACGGCTCGATACCGCTAAGCAGGATTTGGCTTTTCTCCCGGCAACCATAGATTGCGGAAAGACGAAAGTCACTATTCTGGAGAGCGACCTGGAGAAGTATCCGGGCATGTGGCTGAAGGCTAACAGCAGCGAACAGGATAAAGAGAAGGGAATTCTGAGAGCCGCCTTTGCTCCCTACCCTAAGGAGATGGCGTACTACCCTTGGCGACACATGAGCCACGTAAAGAGCACCTGCGATTATATCGCTACCAGCACCGGCAAACGCAATTATCCTTGGCGCATCTTCGCCATCACAGAGCACGATACCCAGATGCCAACCAACAATCTGGTGTACGCCCTGGCTGCTCCCAACAAGATAGGCGATACTTCCTGGATCAAACCGGGCAAGGTGGCTTGGGACTGGTGGAACGACTGGAATCTGAAAGGTGTGGATTTCAAGGCAGGCATCAACTTCGATACTTACAAATATTACATAGATTTTGCTCATAATCACGGTTTGGAATACATCATCCTTGATGAAGGATGGTACAACTCGAAAGAGGGAAGCATTCTGAAACCAATAGACGATATCCAGTTGCCTAAGCTCATAGAATATGGTAAGAGCAAGGGCGTGGATATCGTGCTCTGGGCAGTCTTCAACGTGATGGACGAGAACCTGGAAACCATCTGCAAGACCTATGCCGATATGGGCATCAAGGGATTCAAGGTGGATTTTATGGACCGCGACGACCAGACCGCCATCGAAATGGTGGAACGCCTGGCTGCCTGCACCGCCAAGCATCATCTCATCCTCGACCTGCACGGCATCTACAAGCCACACGGCCTGAACCGCACCTATCCTAACATCCTCAACTACGAGAGTGTTTTCGGTATGGAAGAGTGCCGCTGGACGGAAGCAAAGAATGATATGCCGCTCTACGATGTCACCTTCCCATACATCCGAATGATGGCAGGACAGGTGGATTTCACACCGGGAGCGATGAGAAACGGAACCCGCGACAACTGGAAGGCAATCTACACCAAACCGATTTCGATGGGTACCCGATGCCACCAGGCTGCCTGCTACATCGTACAGGACAGTCCGTTTACGATGCTCGCCGACACTCCTACCAACTATGAGGCGGATGAGCCATACACCCGATACATTGCTTCATTGCCTGTAGTTTTCGACAAGACCATCGTGCCACAAGGCGAAATCGGAAAGTATATCGTTACCGCCAGAAAGAAGGGCAACGACTGGTATGTTGGCGGTCAGAGCAACTGGGATGAGCGAACGCTCACCCTGAAGTTTGATTTCCTCGCGGATGGAGATTACGAAGCAATCGTATTGAAGGATGGCATCAATGCCAACCACGATGCCGAGGATTACAAGATAGAGAAATCTGTCATCAATCAGAAATCGGAAATGAAGATTCATCTTGCTTCTGGCGGTGGATTCGTCATCAAGGTTATCAAGAAATAAAAAGCATTTAGAAAAAAAGAAGTTGATATGGTTAATAAGAATATAAT
>JAJXBQ010000113.1:0-10854 GCA_021640525.1 Segatella copri | reverse complement strand
GTTGAATGTTGAATGTTGAATGAATAGTGTTGAATGTTGAATGTTGAATGTTGAATGTTGAATTAGGCTAGCGCCCTTGAGTCCGTTAGGCAAAAATTCAACACTCAACATTCAACATTCAACACTCCTAAAGACTTTCGAGGAAAGCCTTGGTAACATTGAATGAGCCTTCAGCCATTTTAGCCCAGAAGTCGAAATACTGCTGTGCCTTGGTATCTTTCAGCGGTACATCGCTGATGATGCGGAAGGAGATGAAAGGCGTCTTGTAGATGTGGCAGGTCTGAGCGATAGAGCAGCTCTCCATATCCACCGCCATCGCCTGAGGGAAGTGTTCCAGGATAGAGCGCATCTTCTCCTTGCTGTCAACAAACCATTCGCCGCTCACAATCTGTCCGGCATGGATTTTCGGGTGCTTGTTGTCTGGCAGGTTGTTGATGGCAAGAGCCTTCTCCACATATTCCTTAGGTGTTTTGAAGGAAGCCGGCATGCCCAGAATCTGGCCGAATTCACATTCCTCACCGCAGTAGGCATCGTGGTAAACGCAGTTGGTAGCCACCACCACCTCAGTCACGTTGAGGTTGATATCAGCGCCTCCAGCCACGCCCGAAGAGATAACGAGGTCAGGGTGATAGTTGTCAATCATTTCCACGGCACCTATGGTACTGTTCACCTTACCGATGCCGCATTGTTGCATCACCACCTCGTTATTGCCTATCTTTCCGATAACGAAGTCCTTATAGTTTTTTCTCTCAACCTGCGATTCGGTCAATAATGTTTTGAGTTGCGCGAACTCCTTGTCCATCGCAACGATAATTCCTATTTTCATATTGTATACTAACTTTTGGGTGCAAAGTTACTAAAAATATTGCAGAGAGTAGCAAAGTTTAAGGAGTTTTTAAGGAAAAAGGCTTTTAAAGATAAAAAAGTAAAAAGGGGCTTTTAAAGGTAAAAAAGTAAAAAGGTAAAAAGAGCCTTAACCCTTTAGAGCCCCCGTCCCCAGCGATTCCATCGCTGGTCCCCCATAAAGTTTTAAAAGCCCCTGATGTTTCTTTCATCAGGGGCTTTTTGTTGCGTATTTTGATGGGTTAATATGACATATTCATATCTTCTGTGATGCAGATATAGAAATCTGCCAGTCCCAGATAATCTTCATCTATTTTGTCAATCTCTTCCTGACGCACTGCTCTGATGGTGCTGACGGTAGTCTTAGGACGGTATTCCTTGAGATAAGGGATGATGCCGTTGTTAGCGTCAGAATGATAGGTGCCGTTGAAGTGAATCATCTGCTCGCCCTTCTTCAGGTTCTGGGCGATAAACCAGCCCATTGTGGCATCCTTGATAGCCTGAGCCTGTGCCATCAGTTCTGGCTTTGAACCCTTAGCCTTGCCCATCAGTCCCATCAGAGCAAAGCCTGATTGGGCATTCTCATTCTCCACATATTTGATAGGCAACTTCGGGAGATAGCGCTTGGCTTCGGCTGAGAGTGAATCGAGATAGGCGAGACCTTTCTCCTTTACCACACTGGCGTAGCGGCGAGGCACGTTGGTTGCTATCAGCGGGAGATGATGGTGCTTGGAATAGTAAACCAATGGCTCATAGTCGGTACTGTAGTTAGGCCAGAGACGGCATTCATCTTCGAAGCGGTCGGATGAGATTACGCTGCCGGTATATTCGTCGATGATGAGCTGGTTGTCGGCTTCGAGCATCTCCATACCCACCTTCAGCTTACTGTTGTTCTCTGCCAGCGACTCCAATACCTTCAGCTCCATCCAGTGGCTGATGACGCAATTGTGTATTTCGCCGAAGAACACCACATCGCTGGCGGCTACGGTCTTGATCATCTTCTCGTAAGTAACTTCCTTGCCTTTGGCATCGAAAATACGGTATATCTCAGGTGTTTTCTGTGCATAGGCAGTCATGCTCACCATGAGCATGACCATCCATAATATCTTCTTCATATCTTTTCTTCTTTGGGTTGTTTAAACTTTAAAATGGGTTGCCCTTATAGAGCAGAGCTACGCGCTCAGGACGTACATACTCTTCGAATCCCTTGCGGATATCCTCGGTAGTGATGCTCTTCAGACAGTTGCTGTAGTTGTCGAAATCTTCCAGACTCTCGCCGTTCTGCAAGAGGGTGGTGAGGATGTTCTTCCATTCTGCCGGTGCATCATCAGAGAGCGACTTGCGCTTGGTAACGAGGAACGACATTTTCAGTTTGTTGAGTTCTCCCTCGCTGATTCTGCTGGTCTGCAGCTCTTTGATGATTCCGTCCAGAGCCTGGATAGCCTTGTCGCGGTTCTCGTTCTTCAGCGCAATCTCCAGCCAGAAGTTGTATTTAGCCTGAGGCACACCGGCATAGTAGAGGTCGGCGTATGGCGAATAAACGATGTTCATCTTCTCGCGCAGGATGCTCAGCAGGCGGTTCTGCATGACATCACGCATCAGTTTCAGCATGAGCGACTGGCGGAGTCCTGGCTTGTAGTTGCCCGAATAGATGTAGTTCAGTACGGTCTGCGTCTCCACATCGTTTTCGAAAGCCTCTTTGTAAGGACTCTTCGGCATGTTGCTTGGCTTGTCCTCGAAACGGGTCATGCGGGCTGATGCCTTGAGGCGTGCAAAGGTGTTGACGATGGTGCCCAAAACCTGCTCTTCATCGATGTTGCCGGTAACGATGAGCGTGGTTTGCTGAGGGTTGGCAAAGAGCGATGTATAATAGTTGGTCATGGAATCCAGATTGAGTCTGTTGAGGTCATCCTTCTGGATTTTGACTCCGCTGTTTGCCGGCATGTTGCACACCAGCGAATCCACTCTTCTGGAGAGCATGCGGTTGATGTCGCGCTTGAGCAGACGTTCGAGCAGGGTTTCCTTTCCGAATCGCTCGATTTCCGCATCGCGTACTTCCTTGAAATCTTCGTATGACTTGCCTGGAGCCGTAATCTTCTCGTAAACCAGGTTCATCAGTTCCTGTGCCTTGTCGGTTGGGGCTGAGGCGAGCACCTGGTGCCAGTAGTCGGCGATGCCTACGCTCATAGAGAGTCCTTCTGCCTGCATCACTTCGGTCAGCTGGTCGGTATTGATATGTGCCAGACCGCCCATGTCTACATAGCTTACGGCGTCTTTGAGCAGCGGATAATCCTGCTTGCTGAGGTCGCCCACGCCACCACGTCCGTGCATGGCGATGTAGATGGTGCTGTCCTTGTCGGTAGTAGGTCGCATCACCAGTCTCAGTCCGTTGGCGAGCTGATATTCCGATACTCCGATATCCTCGTATCTGCGTTTGCTCACTATAGAAGCACTGGCATCCGGGTGGGTAGCTGACAGACAGGCAGGCATGTCAACGTGCTGCTTTTCCTCTACTTCCTTGCGCTGGTAGGTATAAGCTGGCATGCGTGTCTTCAGTCCCTGCTGCCAGAGCTGTTGCAACTCGCTTTCGGTGAAGGATTCAGTCTTTCCGGCGTTGTTCTGGTAGGCTACGAGGAGCGATTGCTTACCCTCGTTCAGAATGGTCTTGAAGAGTTTCTGGAGCTGGCTGCTGCTGGTGTTGCTTACCAGGAGTTTTACCTTTTCCATATCCTCGTCCCATGCCACATAGCGGTCGCCCGAGATGATGTAATCAACGAAGTCATCACACCATTTACCCGACTGGAATCCAACGGTATCCGCTTTCATTCTGTTCACCTTTTCGGTAACATAGTCAGCGAGTTCCTCTTTTCCGAATCCTTTTTTCGTGATATCAGCGAAGGCACCGAGCACCTGTGTCATCTTCTCCTTGAGTTCCTGCTTACCCTTGCCTTCTACAGAGAAAGAGAAGTGGTTCTGGGTAGCGAGATACCAGGCATCGCTGATGTCGCATCTGATACCCCGTGCTGCCAGTCGCTTGCTGATAGCCGAGATAAGCAGCCGGTACTGCTCTTTCAGGGCGGTAGAAGCGATGGTGTTGCCTACCACACCCTCGTGAGGGATGATGAACTCCAGTTTGGAACTGGTGCCTACGGTATCTTTCACCTCGTGCAGGGTGATACCTTTCTTATAGGTAAGCGGATATTTGCCCAGCGGAGTAGGCTGGCCCTTGGCTATCGAACTGAAGGTAGCCTGGATGCGCTTCTGCATATCCTGGGCATCTACATTACCTACCACCACGAGACAGGCATTCTGAGGCAGATACCACTGGTGATAATAGTTGAGCAACTGGTTGCGCGAGATGGTTTCGATATCCTGCTCTGTGCCCAGCGGCATGCGCAGGATGTATCTTCCGTCGCCAATCTTCAGGTTGTAGAAGTCATCGCCCGTGCTGTAGCTGCGCAGTTCTTCCTTGATGACGCCACGCTCCTGCTCTACGAGCTGAGGTTCGAAAGAAACCCCGTCGAGGATGTCGCGTACGGCAAGAAGAGTGCTGTCCATTACCTGTGTTCCGAAGTCGGCAACCGGCAGTGAGAGCCAGTAGATGGTACGGTCGTACCCGGTGAAGGCGTTGATGTCGCGTCCGTATTTCATACCGAGTCGCTCGAAATAATCTACCCATGCATCCTGTGGAAAGTGCTTGGTTCCCGAGAAAGACATGTGCTCCAGGAAGTGGGCGCCACCTTTCTGCTGGTCGTTCTCCTGCAGAGAACCTACCTTCATCACCAGTCGCATCTCTATGCCATGGCGAGGCAGTGCATTAGGCATAATGATATAGTGGAGTCCGTTATCAAGGTAGCCTTCCACGGTTCCCCGTGGAAGGTTTATTTTAGAATCTTTGTTCGCTCCTGCCGGCAGACAGAAAGCTGCCAGCAGGATAAATAGGAATAATTGTTTCGTTATTTTATACATAATGTCGGCATTAGATGGTGAAATGCTTGTTAATTACCAAATGTATAGGTTGCTTCAACTCGCTGGCATCCGCTTGTGTTCTCAAGATACCAAGGAAAGGCGAAGGTCATCTTGCCGTTGGCGAAGTCGATTTTGCCTGTTGGAGCAACGTAGATGTTTTTATATCCTGTCTCTTCTGCGTCTTTTACGACATCGGTATTGTCGAAGAAGGAATAAGGATTCAGCGAACCGCCACCATCAATGATGTCCTGTACGGAAACTTCTGTCTTGGTATCTCCATCGTTTACGACAAATGATTTGTTAGCATCAGCCATAGCCTTGAGTCGGTCCCATGCAGAGAAGGTATAGTCGAAAGGAACGGTTGTAATCTCTTCCTCATACATAGTTACCTTGCTGCCTGTAAACTTGAGGCTCATATCTGCCGGGTTTACCTCGATGCCATCCAGTGTCATGGTGAAGGTTTCCTTATTGTAATCGTAGTTGATATTCTCCATGACAGCCTTACTGTATGGCATCTGTGTCCAGAATTCAGTATCTTCTACGGTTCTCTTTCTCAGCATTTCATAGTTGAACGCAGCCATACCCATTGCATTTGAAACCATCTTCAAGACAGGCTTATTGGCTGTAGCCTTCTCGCTCAGCGTGATGATGGTAACGCCGCTGAAAGAACGGGTATCGTTATTGTTGTTGATATCTATCTTGTCATCGTCATTGAAGGTAACCTTGGTATCTACCTTTACCTTACCGAGAATCTTAGTCAGGTCGATGTTGAGGTTCTGCTTGTAGCCCTCAATGAGTTTCTGCTGTTCTGCCGTGAGTACAGGGATGTCGGAGTCTGGCTTGATGGTCAGGGTTACGGCTTTTCCGTCTGTCTTCATGTTGGCATCAGAGAAAGTTGCCTTTACGGTCAGTACGCGATCTGATTTGAGCAGACTCTTCTTGTTCGACTTTACGGTGAAGGATGCTGTCTTGGCGCCAGCCTTCAGCGCGATGGTAGAAGGAGTGAGTGTAGCCACATTGTCATCATTTCCTTCGAGCGAAAGATTGATGGTAGCATCGGCTGTCAGAGTGTTACCGATGAGGATGTTGAATTTTACTTCTTCATCATCATCCTCGTTGATGATATTGTTTCCTTCTGCAGAAATCGATACATAGTTGGTCATCGGCTTGTCGCCATCATTGTTGTCACTGCTGCATGCGCTGAAACCTGTCAGCATTGCGAGCATACACATAAGCATGAATGTAATTTTCTTCATCGTTCTCTTTATTTTAAATGTTAATATTATCTGTTAATTGGCCACTTGTCATTTTGGGTCACATTGTTGTTATATTTATATTCCGAAGCTGGGATAGGGAAGTTCCAGCGGTAATCGTCCTTGCTGATTTTCGCTGTGGCTGCTCCGCCCCATGCCGACAGACGGTTCAAGTCTGCGTGGGTTCGCTTCAGGTCGAAGTAATTGCTGCCTTCGCCAACGAATTCCTTGTACTTCTCTGCCAGGATAGCCTGAACCAGCGCATCGCCCGTTACGCTTTCTGCTATAGGGTCGGCTGAAACTAGCTGCAGGTAATGGTTGATGCGCTCGCGTGCCATCTGTTCGTTGTTATTGCGTGCATAGGCTTCGGCAGCGATGAAGTAGGCACCGGCGTAACGCATGCGGTTGATGTAGTTAGGCTGGGTGCCCTGCTTGTTCATCATGTTGTACTTGCCCATCAGGTTGCGCGTCTTGCCGTTCTGGTCTTTCGGATAGAGCGTATATTTCGTGCGTACATCCTCATCCGTAAAGGTGAATGCCGGATTGACGGCGTAATAGTCGCCTTCAGAGTTGTCGTATTCGATGGCGACATAATAGCTGTTCTGGGTGTTGAAGGCAAAGATTCTGCCGCCATAGCTCTCGGTGCGCCAGAGTCGGGAGTAGCTTTCGCCGCCTATCTTGCTGTCGTCGCCCTGTTCTATCACATCGTCGGCATATTCGGCTGCTTTCTTGTAATCGCCCATATAGAGTGCAGTTTCGGCAAGCAGATAATCGGCTGCGGTCTGCGATAGCCATCCGTTCTTTGAAGGCTGGTTTCTCACTTCTGATGCCTCTGTTATCAGACTGTTGATCATGCCGATGCAGGCTTTCTTGCTGCTGCGGCCATTGCTTTCGAACCCGAACATATTCTTGATGATGATGCCGTCGGCATCCGGATTCTCATCGTATGGAGTGGCATAGATGCGCAGCAGGTCGAAATAGCACATTGCCTTCAGCAACTGCGCCTCTGCCTTGATAGCCTGCTTCTCCTGCAGATCGGCTGCGGTCTCGGTCGTAATCTTGTCGATACGCTCCAGGAGTACATCGCAGTTGGAGATACAGGTGTAATACGCCGGCCATACGGTTGCCGAGAGGTTGCTGATGTTCTTGTCCTGCCAGTTGTATAGGTTCTGGGTTTCAACATCCTTTCCTGAGAGGTTGGTAGGGCAGAAGTCGTTGCCCAGGAGCGAAAACTCATACTCCTGATGCGGATAGCTCAGATAGCAGGAGGTGAGCAGAGAGCGCCCCGCATTGACATCGGTGATGGCATCGGGGTCTGAAAACTGGTCTGGTGGTGGCACATTGAACGAGCAGGCTGCCAGAAGCAGGGTGCTGCCCGTGATGAGAAGTGCCTTCTTGATGATATTCTTGATATTCTTCATCTTTTCTGTCTCCTAGAATGTAAGATTCAAATTGAATGTATAAATTGGCTGTGTGGTGCCGGCAAGGGTTCCGCTCTCTGGGTCGCTCTCTTTATAAGAGGTCCACGTGAAGAGGTTGGATGCCTGGAAACCTACGGTGGCATACTGCATGAATGGCAGTATCTTGTGTAGGGTGGCGGCTGGCAGACGGTAACGCATGCTCACCATAGAGAGGCGCAGGTAGTCGCTCTTGCCCACGGTGCGTGAGTTTGGATAGAGCGCTATGTTGTCTTCTGCGGTGGATGAGGTGTAGAACGGTGTCCAGTAGGTCTTGTTCTCATCGCCTTGCTTGAACCACATCTTATCGGTCTGTCCGGCTACGGCATTCTTGTTCACATTGTCCTTGTCTCTTACATACGAGTAGTTGAAACGCTGGATTCCGCCATGAACGTAGTAGAAGTCCATATCGAAGTCGAACGACTTGTATGAGAAACTCAGGTTGAAGGTACCTGAATAAGGTGGTGTGAGATGGCCTAATGCCACTACATCGTCCTTGGTCAGTGCCTCGGTAGCCTGTTTCTCTGTGCCGTCTGGCAGCAGGAATACCGGATAGCCGGTGAGCGGATTGATACCCAGTGATGTAGGTCCGTAGAGCATATCGTATGATTTGCCCACCTCATAGTCTGGAACCAGTGCATCTTCGGTGGTGTAAATCTTGTCGGCATAATACAGGTCGAGCACCTTGTTGTCGTTGTAGGCCAGGTTGGCGCCGATGCTGAGTCGGCAATCGTAGGTATCGATGATCTTGGCACTCAGTCCCAGCTCTATACCTCTGTTCTCCAGTACACCGATGTTGCGCTTCAGGGTAGAATAGCCTACCGATGTAGGGATTGGCACATCGAGCAAAGCCTGTTCGGTACGGCGGTTGTAATAGTTTACATCCAGCGTAATGCGGTTAAAGAGGTCCATGCTCATACCCAGGTCTACCGACTTGTTCTGCTCTGGTTTCAGGTCCTTATTATATAAGGAGATGAGTTCCAGTACGCGCTGGTCTTCGTAGGTGTTGGTGGAGTAGGAGAAGGTTCCTGTTGTGGTAGAAACCGAAACGCCGTTCAGATTGGCTGTGATACCATACGAGCCCTTGAAGTTGAGGCGTGAAATCACCTTGTTGTCCTTCAGAAAGGCATAGTTGGAAGGTGTCCATCCCAGACCTACCGCCCATGCCTTGTTCCATCGCTTGTCTGACGGCAGTACCGAAGAGGCATCTGCCTTATAGGTAGCATAGAGATCGTAGGTGCTCAGCAGACTGTAGCCCAGTACGCCACCGATACCCAGCTGGCGGTTCTTGTCTCTAGGAGCGCTCATTTTCACTCGGCGTGAGCCGGTGAGCGACTGGTTGATGGCTGCTGCCGAGTTCAGGGTTCCTACACCATAACCGGTAGTGCTGAGATTATCGATGTTGGTATCATAATAGTCCATGTTGGCACTGAAAGTGAGGTCGTGAATCTCATTGAACGTACGGGTATAGGTAGCACGCACGTTGGCAGAGATATTGGTGGTGGTATTCTTGGATTTCGAATAGATACCGCGCGCCACTTCTGCCACACCGCTATGGGTCTCCGAATAGGCTGTAGATGGCGTAAACTGGTGTGATTCATCTAATACAAAATCGATACCGGCAACGGCCGCAACATCCAGTCCCGGAAGCAGGTTCAGGGTGATGTTACCGTTCACGCCAAACTCCTTGTCGGTAGATTCGGCGCTGTACTGGTTCATCAGGTCCTTGTAAGTCTGTCCCGGATACGACCAGAGTTTGCCTGTCTTCTGCTCGTAAGGGTTCAGTTCGTAAATCAGCGAAGAAGGGTCGCTTGAGGTTCCGTTAGGCGTATTGGTCTTCGAATAAGAGCCCGTAACGCCCAGCATGGCATAACCTATCTTTCCCAGTTTCTGGTCAACATTCAGTCGGATGCCCATGCGCTGCTTGTCATTTCCCTCGATACGTCCGCCCTGATAGGAATAGTTGGCTGAGAGGAAATAGGTGGTTCGCTCATTGCCGCCTCGCAGACTCAGGTTGTGGCGCTGGTAGAAGCTGTTGCGCAGAAGTTCGTTGAACCAGTCGGTATTGATGTTGCGCAATGAATCGAGCTTGTTCTGACCATCGGCAATCATGCTTGCCAGATTCGGATTGTTGGCAAAGTACTTGCGGTAGTAATCCTCGCTGTATCTGTAGCCCGGAGTCTCCACGTTGCCGATGAGTCTCTCCAGTTCCAGTTTCTCGGCAGAACTCATCATCTTGAGTCCTCTTCGGCCTCGTGTGGTTACACCCATATTGGTGCTGTAGTTGATGAGCGGAGCACCCGAATGGCCACGCTGTGATGTGATTTCTATCACACCGTTAGCCGCCTTCACACCATACAGTGCACAGGCTGTAGCATCCTTGAGCACCTTCATGCCCTTGATGTCAGATGGGTTCAGGTTATAGAATGTCTCGGCAGAGATAATCTGACCATCCATCACATACAGCGGCTCGTTGGTTGCATTGCCCTGTCGGAGCGAAGAGTTTCCTCGCAGACGGATCTTCGGAGCAGTACCCAGATCGCCCGTATTGGTAACGACAAGACCCGGCACGGCACCCTGCAGCGCCAGTGCCATGTCAATCATCGGCTTAGCCTCTACACGTTTCATATCCACGTTCTCTACCACGCCCGATTTGGCACGCAGGTCGATTGCGTTGATGTTGCTGCGCGCCACTACCACCACCTCGCCTACCGAGGTAGCAGAAGGTTCGAGCATCGGACTGATGGCCGACTGACCTTTATAGACAACTCGCTTGGTTTTAAAGCCGAGCATCGAAAATTTTACGTTAGCACCTCGCTTGATAGACTGACTGAAGGAATAACGGCCTTCATCATCCGTAACGGTTACGATTTGTGTTCCCTCCACTTTTACGGTAACCCCCGGCAGCGGATTCTTATCCTGATCGTAAACGTATCCTATCAAACTTTCGTTTTGTGGTAAGATAACCTCTCGGTCCATCTCAGGGTTGTTCACAGCAGCCATGAGATTAGCCGACACCGAGCACAAAGCTAAGGCAGCCAATCCTACTGTAACGCTATGATTTACTTTTCTCGTCATAAGAAAATTCTCTCTCTGTCTTTCCATGAAACTCAATTTAGTAATAATACGGAATGTTTCTTTCTGCGGACAAAGATACAATATTTTTTTTAATTAAACATTTTTTTTGTACATTTTTTGTCGAAAATAGTGTAAAATACCTAGTTTTTAGTATAAAAGTGTAGTGTTTTAGAGTTTCTATCTTTCAATATGTGTCTGTTTTCCGATTTTTTCCGTCAGATTGTCTGCTTTTACTGCTAAGTAAGATTTTGGGA
>JAJXBQ010000386.1:0-1682 GCA_021640525.1 Segatella copri | reverse complement strand
CTTAAAGAGTTAGCAGGTAACCCTGTGGGCTACAAGGGTGAGACTTACGCTAATCTCTTTGATGGCAAAAAGGAAGACGGCAATTTCTCTAAGTGGTGCTGCGAGTTTAGAGGCAGCGCCTATGTCATCTTCGAAGCCAGCAAGGCAGGAATTCCTGTGGGCTACACCATCACTACGGGTAATGACAATGCAAATTCTGGATGTGGAGGCCGCAATCCGAAGTCATGGAAGCTCTATGGTAACAATACAGGCAGCGATGACGCTTGGGAGCTTATCGATGAGGTAAACAAAGACAAGGTGCTCCAGGATAAGAACTATACTTCGTACAACTTCGACTGCAAATGTTCTACCTCTTATCAATATTTTAAATGGGAAATCTCGGCTATTCATCGTGGAAGCCTATTGCAGGTAGGCGAGTTTGAACTCAAACTCAATACCTGTTCTCACAAGAATGCCGATGGTTCGTCCGCCCTTGGCGAAGCTATCAAAACCGTTGAGGCTACTTGCATTGAGCATGGCTATATCACACACGAATGTTCTATCTGCCATTCCATAGTAAAAGTAGATAAGGATGATAAGCTAAATAAGCACACACTCACTCGTCATGCGCAGGAAGATGCTACATGTATAGAAACTGGTAAAAAAGAATACTGGCAGTGCAGTGTATGTAACAAACTCTTCAGCGACGATAATGCTACTACCGAGATTACAGATGCTGCCAGCCTTGAGATTCCCGCCAAAGGTCATCAATACAATAGCGAAGGCATCTGTACTGGATGTGGCGCAACAGAATTTCGCTATCCTTTGTTCAATAATTTGGATGGTATAACCGATGTTACCATTACTGACAATGATGATCATCCTTGGCAGAAGCTGGACTTAAAAGCCGATGGAATGGATAATCTTGGCTTCACTATTCCTGAGGATAGCAAGGGACTGATGTCTGGTAATTATCATAAGCCTGGCAGTTCTTCTGAGACAGTCATCAGGTTCAATGTATCTAAACCTATATTACTGACATCTCAGATTCTCGTTTCGTCAGAAGAAAACAAAACTTTATTTGATTTTTATGTAGATAACAATAAAGAACTGAGTATTAGCGGAAAAAAGCAAACCGAATACAAAGTTTTATTATCTGTAGGCGAACATTCTTTGAGGTTAGTTTATAAAAAAGGTAATCGTTCAGATGCAAACGCTGATCGCGCATTCTTATACAATCTGAAAACATCAGTCACAATTGATGACTATGTCGCAGATTATGAATCGTCTAACAACACATTGACTTTCAAGAAAGTCACTTCGAACAATATAGAAAGCCTTGATTTAAACCATGCAGTTATAGTGAATAAACCGACGGTGGGCGATATGTGCCGTCTTTTAGGAATAAATTCCACAGCTATCAAGAGTGTCGTTTTCGATAAGAGTTTCAAAACGTACGCTCCAACATCATTGTATGGTTTCTTTAGGGGGTTAACAAAGTTGGAAACAATTAAAGACTTGAAGTACTTGAACACAGAGCAGGTGACAAATATGAGTTACATGTTCTCTGACTGCTCAGCTCTCACTTCGCTTGACCTCTCGAATTTCAATACAGCGAAGGTGAGAGATATGAGTTACATGTTCTATCGCTGCTCAGCTCTCTCTTCGCTCGACCTCTCGAATTTCAATACAGCGATTGTAAC
>JAJXBQ010000112.1:0-10877 GCA_021640525.1 Segatella copri | reverse complement strand
CTTGCTGGAATAAAAAAGCGGATAAAGTTATCTTTTTATTCATTTTTTTATAGTACCTTTGCACCCGCAATTGGTTCGCTGCCACCTTCTGCCGCCTCAGGCAGGATGAGTGCGTAGTGATTAAAAGGGAATCGGGTGAGAAGCCCGGACAGTCCCGCTGCTGTAAGCGTCTTATTGCGGCAAGCACCATGGTCACTGACATTTTTTCGGAAGACCGCTTGCCATGAGTTTGAGGACGCAAGTCAGAAGACCTGCCGTTGCCATCGGAAACAATATGATGAAAGAGTGTCTTTAGGATAAGAGATTCCGATGATTCTATCCAACCCCGTGGGATGGGTTCGTGATGGAGACACAGATAATAATATAAAAGATAGAATGAATGAAGGCATTGAGGATATTTTGTCTCGGTGGCTTGCTATTGTTGTATGCACAAGTGGGTATGGGGCAAGATACCATTCGTACCGAGCACTTGCAGGAAGTAAAAGTGAATGCTCGGCAGCACCGGATACTTACGAGCACATCGCCTCTTCAGCTTTTGGACAAGGGGGATATGTTAAGGCTTGGCGTTACGGATATGGCCGATGCCTTGCACCGCATGCCAGGCATCAATCTGCGCGACTATGGTGGGGCAGGAGGAATGAAGACGGTAGCTGTGCGTGGATTCGGAGCGGGACATACGGGAGTGAGTTACGATGGTGTGCTGCTCAGCGAATGTCAGGGCGGCGAAATTGATGTGTCCCGTTATTCGCTCGACCAAGTGCAGACATTGCGACTCACCATTGGTGACAACGACGACATCTTCATCTCGGCCCGGCAAGCCTCGGTGGCAGCTTTGCTTGCCATCGAGACTATGAGCGAGATTCCCATCGACAAACAGCCTCACCTCTCTACTCAGTTGCAGGTGGGGTCCTTCGGATATGTCTCGCCTTATCTGCGCTATGTGCAGAGGTTGTCAGATAGGTTCACCCTCCAGGCGATGGGTGAGTACACCTATGCCGAAAACGACTATCCCTTCCTCTTGCGCAACGGTAAATATACCACCCATGAGCGACGCACCAACAGCCGGATGAACTCAGGGCATGGCGAACTGAATATGCACTGGATGATGGGCAGGCGAGCCGATGGCTTGAGCCGGAGCCAATTGTGGGCAAAGATCTACTATTATGACAACGACCGGCAGTTGCCAGGCATCGTGAGATATTACACCAATGTAACTGCTGAACAGTTGCACGACCGCAACGCCTTTGTCCAGGCGAGATGGCAAGCCAGAAGTCTCGACGACTGCTGGATGCTGAAGGTGCAAGCCAAGATGAACTGGGCGAGCTCTGCCTATCAGGACACGCTCGTGGCAAATCGGCGCAATGATGCCACCTACTGGCAGAGGGAATATTATACTTCGGCAGCACTGATGTGGATGCCGGATGATGGCTGGGCGCTGGATTATTCTGCCGACTGGATGATGAACTCGCTCAACAGCACCCTTGCCACCGATTTGCGCCCTCACCGACATGGCATTCTGCAGTCGCTCTCCGTCCGATATGCGAAGGGAAGATGGGTAGCTCTTGCCAGAATGCTGGCTTCGGTTTACCTCAACAGCGTGGGGCGCAAGATAGAGACTCAGCCAGGCAGCGCCAATCCTACCAAGGCAGGACAGGCTGCCAAGGATGCACGCCGGCTTTCGCCATCGCTTTCGCTTTCCTATCGGCTCTTTGGAAATGGTACTGCCAGCGATGAGCTTTATCTCAGGGCTTCGTACAAGGACATCTTCCGGGTTCCTACTTTCAACGAGAACTATTTCTTCCATTATGGAAGTTCTGATCTGAAGCCTGAGAAAACCCGACAGTTGAATATCGGGCTTACGTGGAAAAAAACTTCTTCAGGAGATGGGGGGAACGGCGAATTCCTACGTTATAAGGGATGGAATGTTCAAGCAACGCTGGACGGCTATTGCAATCGGGTGACCGACAAGATTGTGGGCGTTCCTTACAATATGTTCGTTTGGCGTACTGTGAACATGGCACGTGTTGATGTCGTTGGCGCGGATGCCTCTTTGCGTAGTACCTGGCAGATGGCTCCGGGGCAGCAACTCTCGCTGCAAGGGTCGTATAGCTACCAGCACGTGGTGAATCATACCGATCGCTCGTCCAAATATTATGGCAATCAAGTAGCCTATATCCCTCTGCACTCGGGCAGTATTGCCTTGGGGTGGGAGAATCCTTGGGTGAATGTCTCGCTCCATGGACAGGGAATGAGCAAGCGATGGGCCAACAATGAACATTATGAAGGCACCGAAGTGGAGGGTTACTGGGACATGGGACTGACGCTCTATCGTCAGCTCGACGACCTACACCTCTTTGGCAAATCCCTGCGAGGCGTGAAGGTAAGGATGGATGTGAAGAACCTGCTGGCGAAGCAGTATGAACTCGTAGGGCATTATCCGATGCTTCGCCGCAGCTGGATGTTCAGCATCGGGTATAACTTCTAGATAGTAACAAATTAGATTCAAATATAAACAGAAAAAAGAAAAATGAAAAAGTATTTATTAGGTTTGGCGGTGCTCTTGATGGGCACTGCAGTGATGACATCATGCGATCCTGCCGAAGACTATCCTGAGACTTATCTCCAGGTGTATAGTACGGGCGCTTACGTTGTGAATTCTGGTAACATGTATAGCAAGATCGAGAGCTCTCTCACAGCCATCGACTATGCTTCAAGCACAGCTACACAGAATGTATTCAAGACTGCTAACGGTCGTTCGCTCGGTAATACTGCCAATGATGGCATCGTATATGGCAACAAGATTTATCTCGCCGTAGATCAGAGCAACACCATCGAGGTAATCGACAAGAAAACCAAGCAGAGTATCAAGCAAATCAAGACCACAGAGTTGCTGGGCAATGCCGAGGGCGCCGAGCCTCGCCATATTATCGCTGATGGTGGCAAGGTTTATTTTACCACATACGGTGGATATGTGGCTGCCGTGGACACCACAAGCTTTGCTCTTCAAAAGAAGTGGCAGGTGGGCAGCTATCCTGAGAGCTTGGTCATCGGCAATGGCAATCTCTATGTAGCTAACAGCAACTACGGTTATGGTGGTGGCAACATCTCTTGCATCAATCTTTCCAACGACAATGTTGAGACTAAGAATATCGAGGGCGTGAACAATCCTACCAGCATCTATTATGCATCTAATGTTTTGTATGTTCTCGACAACCCAGTATATGGACCTGCTCCTGACTATGCGACCACTGGCGAGAATGCCCTACGTGCAGTGAGTTTCGCCGAGGGCAAGTCGCAGAAGGTGGCAGATGGCAACTATGCTGTATGCGTAACCCCTGGTACTACAACACGTACGCCGCAGTTGGTTCGTTCTTATTTCTTTGTGCTCAATGCACCTTATGGCGGCACTCCTAGCGTGAGCGTGCTTGCAGCAGGAAGTACACAACCACAGGCGCTGACGCTCTCTGAGAAGCCTGTGAGCCCATGCGGAATCTTTGCCGACCCATTGAACGGTCATATCTTCGTGCTCTCTTATAAAATGGGCGATAAAGGTACTCCCGACTATAATGGCAATGGCTACGTAGTGGAGTATGACAGAGCTGGTCAGAAGCAGCATGAGTATGAGACTGGCGTAGGTTCTTGCGCTATGTTCTTTGACTCTGCCTACAAGACTGCATACGCAGAATAAGATGTCGCGAGACAGATGATTATATAACTCATCCAATCCATGGGGAAGTGTCGTTTCGGCGCTTCCCTTTTTTATGTGTGTCGGGCATGTTGTTTTATATATATTTTTTTGCGCCAAAGAATTGCCATATTGCCATATTGATAGGTTATCTCTTTGATTACGAATGCATTATGGGTATGGCAATTCTCTGTTCTTCGGTTTTATCTGCCATATATTGCCATAAAAACCAGCGAAATATAGGTGTTTTAGAGGGATTTTGGGGTGAAAACTAAGAAAGCATTGAGCAAAAATCCTTTTTTTCGGTTCAATGCTTGGCTTTTTCATTTGTTTTTTTGCAATTTAACTGACGACATAGAAGAAATTACGTCCCGACGTAGCATCTGATACGTCCCGACGTAATAATCGTTATGTCCCGACGTACAGCCAGATACGTCGCGACGCAGTTTTCTGAACGTCCTGGTTGCATCTGGTAAAGCTTTTGAAAACGGCTGCATAGAAACAAAAAAGGTGTGTCTTAAGGCAAAGACACACCTTTTCTTTTGTTTTTTATTGTTTCAGAACCGAGTTCTTCTTTATCTTTTTCGAAGCCTTATTCCTCCATCAACTTGCGATAGCGACCCTTCTTGATTTCAGTATCGCCCAGGCGGCGCGCCTTGTTGATTTCATACTCAGAATAGCTGCCCTCGAAGAAGAAGACCTCACCATTGCCCTCGAAGGCAAGAATGTGGGTACAGATTCGGTCGAGGAACCAGCGGTCGTGGCTGATAACCACCGCACAACCGGCGAATGCTTCCAAACCTTCCTCCAATGCACGCAGCGTGTTCACGTCGATATCGTTGGTAGGCTCATCGAGGAGCAATACGTTGCCTTCCTGCTTCAATGCCAAAGCCAACTGCAGGCGGTTACGCTCACCACCCGAAAGAACGCTGCAGAGCTTGCTCTGGTCGGTGCCCGAGAAGTTGAAACGGCTGATGTAAGCACGTGCATTCACGTCTCTGCCACCCAGACGCAAGGTTTCGTTGCCCTGAGAAATCACCTCGTAAACAGTTTTCTGAGGGTCGATGTCCTTATGCTGCTGGTCAACATAAGCCAACTTCACGGTCTCACCCACCTCGAATGTTCCGCCGTCAGCCTGATCCAATCCCATGATGAGGCGGAAGAGGGTAGTCTTGCCGGCTCCGTTAGGACCAATCACACCTACAATGCCGTTAGGAGGAAGCATGAAGTTGAGGTCGTTGAAGAGAACCTTTTCGCCGAACGCCTTCTTTACATGCTGAGCCTCGATCACCTTGTTACCCAGACGAGGACCGTTAGGGATGAAGATTTCCAACTTCTCCTCGCGCTCCTTCTGCTCCTGGTTGAGCATCTGCTCGTAAGAGTTCAGACGAGCCTTACCCTTAGCCTGACGGGCCTTAGGTGCCATGCGAACCCATTCCAACTCGCGCTCCAATGTCTTGCGGCGCTTAGAGGCAGTCTTCTCCTCCTGAATCATTCGCTTGGTCTTCTGGTCGAGCCATGAAGAGTAGTTGCCCTTCCATGGAATACCCTCGCCACGGTCCAACTCCAGAATCCACTCGCTCACGTCGTCGAGGAAGTAGCGGTCGTGGGTTACGGCGATAACGGTTCCCTCATACTGCTGCAAGTGCTGCTCCAGCCAGTCGATGCTCTCAGCATCCAGGTGGTTGGTAGGCTCATCGAGCAGGAGTACATCAGGCTTCTGCAAGAGCAGGCGGCAGAGAGCCACACGGCGACGCTCACCACCCGAGAGATTGGTTACAGGCCAATCGCCAGGAGGACAGTGTAGGGCAGCCATCGCACGTTCCAGCTTGGAGTCGATGTTCCAGGCATCGGTAGCATCGATGATATCCTGCACCTCAGCCTGACGCTGCATCAGCTTGTCCATCTTATCAGGGTCTCCGTAGTATTCTTCGAGACCGAACTTATTGTTGATGTCCTCGTATTCAGCGAGTGCATCATAGATTTTCTGCACACCCTCCATCACGTTTTCCTTCACGGTCTTGTTCTCGTCGAGCGGAGGATCCTGAGGCAAGTAGCCCACAGAGTAGCCTGGGCTCCAAACCACCTCACCCTGGGTAGGTTGCTCAAGTCCTGCGATGATTTTCATCAACGTAGATTTACCGGCACCGTTTAAACCGATGATACCGATTTTTGCTCCGTAGAAGAACGATAGGTAGATGTTCTTCAGAATCTGTTTCTGGTTTTGTGGGATAATCTTAGATACGCCCACCATAGAGAAGATAATCTTCTTGTCGTCAACTGTTGCCATATATATAAATTAATGTGTATTTGTGAATTTATAGAATTTCTATTTGTCTCCATATTCATCGAAACTTTTGGTCTTGGGATCGCCAAGAATGTCGATGACTTCCTGTTTGGTCATACCACGTGTCTTGAAATTTGTCAGCCCATTCTAATGTAGTCTGAATACAATGGGAACGGTATAGTGTACGCGTGTAGCCTCGCCCCTTATTTTGCCGGGTGTCCATTTCCCCAATGTGCTCACAACACGGATGCCTTCCTGTTCGAAGAGAGTGCGGATTTCTGAGCGGACTTGGGTTTGCTCAGCTCCAGACAGCTTGTTGAAATCTTTGCCGTTAGGGTTGTCTAACACCTGGTAACTTTGTATTCCGACATCAGAGACGTTGCCATCTTTCTCGACAATAAATTTCACTTTTACTTTGGCTGCGGCTTTATACTTTTGGCACAACTTTGGAAACTTGGTATTGACGGCTAGTTGCTTCATCAAGAGCGCCTTTCCACCAGGGTAGTGGGGCATCTCTATAAAGGCTGTTAGCTTACCTAAATTGTCGAGCGAGTCCAGTTTCTGCATCATTTCATCGGCATTGACGGTAGAGAAGTATACTTTTCCCTCAGGGTCGATGAGGTAGGAGGTTGGAATCCATGAGATGTGGTAATCCTTGGAAATCTGAGTTTCCTTCCATTTCTTTCCCTCGCAATATTGCATCCACTGGTCGTAGTGGTTGCTGCTGAGATATTTGTTCATCTTTTCCTTGTCGGTATCGAATGAAACCCCGACGAGCTGTATCTTCGTGAGATATTTTTTTGATATTTCTTTTACCTTTGGCATGTCCTTGCGACAGTCTGGACACCATGAAGCCCAGAAGTCGAGTACAGTCCATACGCCTGGTACCACCTTGCCGTCTGCATCGGTCTTGGTCTTCCAATCGGACAGACGGAATATTTTCTCGCCTGTCTTGTCATTGGTGATTTGGAAGTCAGGTGCCTCTGTGCCAACTGGTAGCAACTCTGTGGTTGTTTGTGCTCTGCCGACAACAGCTGTTGCCAAGAGCAAAAATAATGTAATCTTCATATCTTTTGTCGTTTAAAAAAGGTGAATCATGTATATTGATGCGAACATCATTCGTGGCAAAGATACGCTTTTTTTCTTGAATTACCAAAGAAAAAAGATGTTTTCGTAATAAAATCAAGAGATTTATTTTGTATTGTCTTCGAATTATATTATCTTTGCAAGCAAACTTTAAAAGAAAGGAATAATATGGATGCAACCTATATAGACCTGACTGTTCGCCTGTCTCTGGCTCTCATTTTAGGAGGAGCGATAGGTATCGAAAGAGAATACCGTGCCAAGGAAGCGGGTTTCCGCACTCACTTCCTTGTAGCCCTGGGTAGTGCCCTTTTCTGTGTAGTTTCCCAGTATGGATTCGGCTTTGATCTGAAGGATTCCTCGCGTGTGGCCGCTCAGGTGGTTTCGGGCATCGGATTCCTGGGTGCCGGTACCATCATCTTCCAGAAGAATGTGGTCCGAGGCTTGACTACGGCTGCTGGCTTATGGGTGACGGCAGCTATCGGATTGGCTTGCGGAACGGGCATGTATGTGGCTGCAGCTATTACTACGGTAATGGTGTTGCTGGGACTGGAGGTGTTGAATTATCTGATACCGCAGTTGGGAACCACTACCATCGAACTGAATTTCTCTGCCCCGTCAAGGGATAGCGTGAAGGAATTCATCAGTAAAATCAAGCAGAAAGGCATGGAAGTTCATTCTTATGAACTGAAAGAGCGAAGATTTTCTAAGGAAGAATTTGTGGAAGCGAGCATCGAAATAAAAGCCAAACGGGGTTTCCATACGCTGGAGATTCTGGATTATATGAATGATTTCTCGGACGTCACGATTTCGACGATTAAATAGAAAGAAAAGATAAAAAGGAGTTAAGACCATCATCTTAACTCCTTTTATCTTTATATGCTTAGAAAATTCTAGCCAGATAGTCGTAATGTTCGCCTTCTGCCACGAGTTCGCCATGCATACCGCAGCTTTCGGCGATGGATTTCAGTAATGGGAAATCTACGTAGAGCCAGTCGAAACAGTCACCCTTTACATCCTTGTAAATCATCTGGAAATCCACTTCTCCATAGTAGGCACCATTCAGATTGATGTCGAAACTTCCGTCTTCATTCTCATAAATATACTTGAGGTCGGAGGAGTCGATGAGAATCTGTCCGTCCTTGTTGAGCAAAGCCTTGAGACGGTTGAAGAGGGTAGGGAGATGTTCTATCTTTCCGGCGATACCCGTTCCGTTCATCAGAAGGAGGATGGTATCGAACCCTGTTTCCAGATGTTCATCGAAAAGATTGATGCATTCCGCATCCTTTACTCCTCTCAGTTCCATCGCTTCGCAGCTCAGAGGTGAAATATCAATGGCTTTTACCTCCAAGCCCTTCTCCTGTAAGGCGAGCGTATGGCAGCCGCTGCCGGCTCCGATATCCAGTACACGCCCTTTTGTGAGTTGCAAGGCCTTCTGCTCCAGCATCGGCATCTCCTCAACTTTTCTGAAGAGATGTTTCACCGGCATTTCGTCCTCTTCGAACATAGAAGAGAGCACACGTAATCTTTCTGCTCTTCCCGATTTCTGATAATCAAGGATAGCGGCACCCATCGGGTCTTTGTCTTTTGATAATATCTTTGTATTCATTTGTTTTGCAATTTATGTATCGAGTAACCATTTCCATACAGGTATTACTTCGATATTCAATCCTTTTAGTTCTATATTTTCTTCTAATTCATATGTAAGAATGATAAGTCTTTTGCAATCAAGTACTTTTGATAGTTTGATAAGTGCAGTTGATTCTCTTTCCCAAATTTCATCAGACTTTTTGGGATTGTAGCTTACCTGTATGGCAGTTGCGGCATCTGGTATGTAAAAATCTACTTCCACGTTCTTGTTGTAAAAGAACACTTGCTCTTCCAGTCCATATCTTCGAAGTAGCTCCATCGCAACCATATTATCCAATAATGATGTGTCAACATCCATGGCAAGTATACTGATGATGCCGTTGTCCACAAAATAGTATTTGGGATTGGTCTCACGTTGAGTGAGATTGTCGGCAATATTCTTGATGGGATAAACCAAGAATGCATCTTTAGAGTACTCAAGATAGTTAATGAGTGTAGGTTTGCTTAGTTTTGCACCTGTAGATGCTATTATATTTGTGAGACGTGTAAAAGAAATCGGTTGCTTTACACTTTCTGCCAATTTTCTGAATAGAACTCGAAGAGAAAATTGATTTTCAATTTTGTTACGAGAAGCAATGTCTCCTAGGTAAATCTTTTGATATACACTATTGATATAATCTCTTTTTGATGCTAGTCTTGCTCCTTCTGGGAAACCGCCAAAACGGAAATAATTAGTGAAATGTCGTTGTACTTCAGCTCTTCCAAAGGTGGTTGCGAGAGTATTTGAATCATAAGACACTTCATTGGCTTGGAGAAATTCGGGAAAACTATATGGCATGATGTGTTTGGTGATATAGCGTCCTCCTAAAGTTGTTGCTACATCACTGCCAAGCATCTTTGCATTGCTGCCTGTAATATAGACTCTGTATTTGTTGTCTGCCAATCGGCGTGCGAATTTTTCCCAACCGTTGATGTTTTGTATTTCATCAAGAAATAGAATAGGACGTTCTTTTGACATCATACCATGAACTTCAAGGATAAGATTAAGTTCTTGTGCAGTCATCCCCATCAGACGTTCATCCTCAAAATTGATGTAGAGCATGGAGTCCCAGGTGATTCCCCGTTTCAGGTTTTGTTGAATCTGCTGATAGAGCATGAAAGATTTGCCAGCTCGTCTGACGCCAATCAGAACATAGTTGGCAAAATCTTCCATCTGGAAGTTTCTTGGAACGACATGTTGTAATTCTACTTCTTTTCTGTTCTCCAAGAGTATTTCTCTGATTACTTCTTTTTGTATCATAACTCAATATTGTTTAATTGATTTTGCAAAAATACAACTATTTTGTTAAACCGGCTAAACAATATGTATAATTTAACATAAAAAGTCTCTTTATATCATAGATGATATCATTTTTTTAAGATACCAGATAATTATCTGCTGCTTCTTAATATTTCTCCTACCTTTTGCTTTTCGCTTTCAAAACTGAATTGCTGATAGATGATAGTGGCATTCTGCAAATCTATGATATGGGGAGCCATCAGACTGAGGGCTTTCAGCTTGCTGTCACCAAAAGTGAATATATTCATCATGCTGACGGCTTGGGCACAAGAATAGTAACAGCCGAGGCTAGCCACCTCTATCAGGTCGAACTTGTTGTCATCAAAGCTTGCCTTCTTCACCTTATTATATAGTTTGGTGAAGGAAGCGTCATCGAGACAATAGCCGTAATCCATTCTGCCATCTGGATCACATCTTCCGTCGTAGATGGGTGGAGTAGGATGTTGTGGCTGCTGTACATTCGATGTCTGGCTGTTGGGTTCTATGATTCTTGTATCGTACTGCACAACCTTTCCGTTTCTGTCGAAGAAGACCGTGATGTACTTGGAATCTCCAAACAGATTATTATATTTGGCATATTCCCATTTGTCCCCATATATATTGAAACTGGTGAGCTTAGGTTCTCCAAGAATGGCAATCACTTCCTGCTTGGTCATTCCCCGCTCCACGTTTCTTTTTCCCTTAGCCGAAGCCGAGAGGCATACGGCAAACATCAATATGGTTGTGGCGATGAGTGCCATCCAATCATTTCTTTTCATAAGCGATACTGTTTTTATAAGTTATTATATTGTTTTATGGTTGCAAAAGTACTATTTTCTTGCGAAAAGAAGCGAGATGAATTCCCTAAAGTAGAAGGGAAAATCCCTATTCCTAATTTTTGTCATTTGTTTCTC
>JAJXBQ010000111.1:0-10931 GCA_021640525.1 Segatella copri | reverse complement strand
ACGCTTTTCTTTCGTAACTTCCAAGAAATTAACCAAAAAAGTTTTTGTGAGTGGTAAGGGAGAGGAAGATAAACAAAAAAAGTGCAACGCCCGATAGGGGCATTGCACTTTAATATGATAGTTTGATTGAATTTATCTAATCCAACGTGGGTCACCTACCTTTTCCTTCTCCAAGATAGAGTTCTTAAGATAGAATTCGCCATTGGCTGCATTTTTGAACGCTGAGCCAGATGCTACTTCAAGTTTGTTAACTTCAAAAGAGTTTTTGTAGAAACTGAAGTCTGTGGTCTGGTATGTAGCTGTTGCATCAGGTTTTACTACACCATTCTTGTTAGCGTCCAAATCCCAAGCTTGGATACCTCTAGCATTTGGATTGGCTGTCTTTGCAAGGATTGTTTTATTCATCTTAATATTAATTCCTTGTTTTGCATCTTTTGCATTGATGAAATAGCCATCTGCGCCAACTACATTGTAGAAAGTACATGCATTTATGTCTATGGTTGTAGAAGATTTCGCCTTTGATAAATCGAAGACACTACTCTTTCCAAGACTTATGTTTGAGAATGTTGAGTTAACAAACTTGATGTTGTTAATCTTGTCCATACCCTTGTTCATGCAAATGAATGCATAACCACCTGTACCATGATTATTTGAAATACAATTGTCAATGATAAGCAGGTTTACTGATTGACCAGAAGAAGCCTTGAAGTTAACAAGTGCTCTTTCCATGTTGCTGATGTTGCATTCTGTGAATCCCAAAGAATCGATATCGCATGCTTTATCTTCATTGATGAAATATTGGCAGCCTGAAATGCCTTCATCTGTGTTCTGAAGTCCATCAATATTTACGTGTTCAAAGCTGATGTAACCATGATTTCCTGCTACAGATACAGCCTTCTTTACATTCAGTGTTGCCTTTTCACCAGCTCTACCAAAGAATGAAATAGAAACACCCTCTGGGATGCTGATTGCCTTTTCTGAAGTACCCAAGTCGATAGTCTTACCAGCAGGGATACCTAATGTGATAGATACATTAGAAGCACCTTCCATCTTCTCGAATGCCTTATTAGCCCACTCTTCGATGTCCTCATTTGTGATGACAGTACGGTCTTCATTCAGTTTTACAATGTAGTCGGCAGATGGTAATCCCGTGGCTGTCTTCACAGTCTTGGAACCACGAACTTTCTCTCCATTGAGTAAGCTAAATGTATATGAACGATTTGAGTTCAAACCTGTAATCTTATACTCACCAGCTTCGCGGTCAGCATCTGTCAGAGCAATGTCCTCAGTCTGGATTTCTCCCTCGCTATCCTTATAAGTATAGCGAAGAGTGGTTACGTTAGAACCTGGAATCCATGTCAAGCGGATATTATCGTCCAAGCGGTCTTTCTCCAAAACATCGTGAAGGATACCTGGAGTACGGAATGAGTCGCCATCCTTATAATATACCCATTTTGATTCAGCCTTGGTTGAAGACATAGCTTTTACACGCATGTAGTACTTGGTGTATTCTTCCAGGTTGTTAATGTCAACTGGAGCAGATGTGATGCTTTTGTCTTCACCGAAGATTCTTGCGTTCTCACCTCCCATAGGTACGTCATCATAAAGAGAGTCTGTGCTCAACTCTACGATGTAGTATTCTGTGTTCTTGTCATAAGCAGAGAAGTTGACTGCAATCTTGGTTGGTTGGTCGTCATCTGTGTCAACAGACAAAGCAGAACTCTTGACACCAAACAAGCGGTCGTGAGCACTGTCAACTTCCCAGTCGTTCTTATCTGTACAAGAAACCATTGGAGTCATGGCCAAGAAGGCCAATGACATTCCAAATATATTCTTTATTTTCATCTTATTTCTATTATTAACAGTTCGTACTAATCGTTATAGCCATAAGAATTGTGCAAATGACCATTTGATGCAGAGATTGTGGTCGATGCAATAGGCATGAGGTATCTGTTCTTTACAGGTACATTGTCGCCTACAAGACCACTGCTGATAGAAGGCAAGTTAGTGTTTACCTGAGTATCCTCGCCGCTTGTCAAGCTAGACTTGCCAAAGCTATCTGCACTACCAGTAAAGTCTGATTCAGACTCATCTCCGGCGAGACCATACCAAGTTACACTGCTCATGTCAATCTTGGTCTTTGTGTCATCAGTATAGTTGAAGTAAATCTTCTCCTGATATTTCTTGTCAGTCAAGTCCTGGATATAAGTATCCTTGAACTCCTGAATCTTCTGAGCCAAGAGATTCCAGCGAATCAAATCCCATTTGCGGTAACCTTCTCCAGCAAACTCCCAAGCGTTCTCCTGTACGATTGCTTCGAACAGACCTTCCTTGGTTTTAGGAATGTTGTTGATGTAGTGGATTGCCAAAGCCTTGTCGCTGAAAGCACGGTCGTGTACTTCTGCAAGAGCCTGAAGTGCAGTCATACCTGCGTCACCATCATAACGACCTGTAGGACCAGCCAACTCGTTCATAACCTCAGCGTACCAAAGCAGAATCTGAGAGTAGCGCATCACGACAGGGTTAATACCTGTGGTGTGCTTAGCTGTTGCCTTCAAGTTGTCTGCCAACCACTTGTCGTTCATCTTGCGAGCATCCCACTTACCGCAGTAAAGACCAAATGGAGCGTTGCCAAGCATGCTCTCTACAGTCTTCTTGCCATCCTGTTTAATCTCGAATGCTGCTACTGTAACGTCACGACGCTGGTCTGCCTTGTCGTAAGAGTAAAGGAGAGGCGCTGTCAACTTCAATTTACCAGAAGAGTTACCATAACCATATTCTGTAGTAACGCCATTCAAGCGTACACCAACTGTATAGCCTAACTCACCAGTAACGTTGCTACCCATAGGTATCTCGAAGAGGTTTTCCTGATAGGTCTTGTCGAGAGTCAGCTGGTTCAAGAGATACCATTCATTTTCGAATGATGGATTCAATTTGTGTGAACCACTCTTGATGATAGCACTGAGATGCTTGAGTGCAATCTCATACAGTTCCTTACACTTAGCGGCACCTGGACGCTGTGTAGGGTAGGTTGCGTCTGTGTAAGTTGCAGTCTCGTAGCCTTCCTTCGCTTTTTCGCGGATAGCATATCCTGCACGTGTCAAGGCAATCTGTGCCAAGAGACCATGTGCATAACCCTTGGTTGCATGCTCTGTAGTGTATCCTTCTTGACCTGCCCAAGGAAGAAGTTCGATGGCTTCATCAAGATTTACCATTAAGCTGTCAAGGATGCTGTCGCGATCCATTTTATAAAGGTATGCATTGGAAAGGTCTGATTTTGATGACTCTGCCTTGAAAGGTACGTCACCGAAGAAACGTACCAGGTCGAGATAGCACTGTGCACGGAGTGTTAAAGCCTCACCGAGATAGCGTCCCATTGTTGCTTTGTCTGACTTGCTACCATTCTGGTACAGGTCGCTGTTATTTACGCCATCAACAACGTCGTTTGCATCTTCAATAACACCATAGAGTGCATCCCACACGCCAGAAATCTTAGACCATCCTGGATCGGCATTGTAGTTCATGTTACCACGCTCACTTGTAGCGTTAGTAGCGTCACTTCCAAGACCATCCACCAATTCGATGTCGCTGTTCAGGTTCCATACGATGGCGAGGTCCTGAGAGTATGTACGGTCTTGAGTCAAACCGCCATATATCTTGTTTACTCGTAAGCCTGTGTAGTAGGTAGAACCATATACATTAGAGTTCTCCAACTCAGAAGGTGACTTCTGATCGAGGAAGTCTGAGCAAGAAACCAATGTTGCAGCTCCCAAAGCTACCAAGACTTTTGAAAATATCTTGTTCATGTTCTTTGTTACTTTTTTAGAATGTTACATTAATACCACCTACAAATGTACGGCTCTTAGGGTATGCTGCGTAGTCGATACCTGGAGTCATAGGATTCTTTTTGCTGCTTGTGTCAACTTCAGGGTCGTAACCCTTATAGCTTGTCATGCAAAGCAAATTGTAGCCAGTGAAGTAGATACGTACGTTGCTGATGAAGATGTTCTTCAACCAAGTCTTTGGCAATGTGTAGCCAATAGTTACGTTCTGTAAACGCAGGAATGAAGCGTCTTCTACTGCATAATCAGTCAACTGCATGGCTGTAACGGCAGCTGGATTGTAGATGCTCTTGCCTTGGTTCAACTCGTTCAAACGAGCCATAACTTCTTCTGTGCCACCATATGTTGTGATGGTTGAAGTAGAAATCTTACCAAGGTTCAAACCATTGTTAGGGTCAATCCATGTGTAACGTTTGTCGAGGGTAAAGTCATCCACAAGGTTGTACTTCTTGTTAGAACCAGAATAGAAGGCGTTAGCCAGCTTGGTTCCGTTTACAATCTTGTTGCCAAGAGAGTAGTTGAAGAACACATTAAAGTCGAAGTTGCCTACGTGACCGTCGAAGCCGAAACCACCAGTTGTTGTTGGAACGGTATTGCCAAGACGCTGCTTAATAGGATTACCGTTTTCATCGCACTGTACCTTAGGACCACCAGGATAGTAAGTACCACCGAAGATGTCCTTGCTCTTGTCTTTTACACCATCAGCCAATTCCCACTTGCCTTTGGCATTGAGAACCAAGTCACCTGTACCTGTAGCTGGGTCGTATACTGTATAGTAACCATTCATCTTGTAACCCCAGAGCTCACCAAGTCGGCCGCCCTGTTCTACACGGAAGTCTTCATACTTAGAGATGGTTGAACCACTCCAGTTGCTGCTCTGCCATGGATTCTCAAGATTCAACTCATCAATCTTGTTCTTGTTGTAAGAAACATTGAAGTTGAAGTTCAAGCCAAACATCTTTTTGTCTACGATGACTGCATTGAGTGCCAACTCGACACCCTTGTTAGATGTCTTACCGAAGTTCTGGAACTGGTAGCTATAACCTGTGTTTGATGGAATCAAAGTCTGCATCAAGAGGTCCTTAGTGGTATTCCAATAGAAATCCAATGTACCGCTGATACGTCCGTTAAAGAAACCATAGTCGATACCGAAGTTACGGGTAACGGTTGTCTCCCACTTCAAGTTTGGATTGTAGAGATATTTTCCATGCTCCAACATAGAACCACGATTCTCATCAAAGAATGGAGCCTTTGATGTGTTGCTAGCCATAGAGTATACGGTAGAAATCAAACCGGAATTGATACGGTTATTACCGGCAGTACCGAAACTCAAGCGAGCCTTCAAGTTAGAGAGCCACTTAGAAGCACCTTTCAGGAATGATTCGTCAGACATACGCCATGCCAAAGCTAAAGATGGGAATACGCCCCACTGGTTGCCGCTGCCAAACTTACTGGAGCCATCAGCACGCATAGTGAATGTTGCTAGATACTTATCATTCAATGTATAATTGATACGACCGAAGTATGAGAGGATGTTCTCATTGGCAGCGATAGTTCCTTCGTTTGGAAGGGCAGTACCTGCACCAGTATTTGACAAAACGTCATCAATACCAAAAGATGCTGGGTAAGCAACAGATATGGCATTTCTTGTAGTCTGCTCGCTGCTGCTCCATTCCTGACCCAACAATACGTTGATATGGTCACGGCCTCCGAAAAGCTTGCTGTTATCGTAAGTAATAGTGTTGGCATTGCGCCAGTTCTTCTTGCTTACCTTAGTAAACACAGCTTGTGGCTGACCATTGTAGCCGTACTTTGAATTGGTTGTGGCATTAGAACCCCAAACCTGATCGGTATTGTTGTAATCCCAGCGATAACCAAATTCTGAGCGTAAGGTGATATTCTTGAAAGGCTTCCAGTTCAAACCTACGTTGTAGTTCTGCTGGAAACGCTCCTGATACTTATAAGAATCATAAATACGCTCGATAGGATTGCGTTCTACTGATGTTGAGTTCTCCTCGTCCTCATCGCTGTCTGTAAGAGGATATACTGGCCAGAACTTTACGGTATTGGCAACGATAGAGTTGGCTGCGTTGCTTTCATTTGTGTCAGCACCACCATTCAGACCATCAAGTTTGGTAAATGCCATACGAGCATTGAAGTCGAGTGACAACCACTTGTTTAAGTTAGCGTTGAGTTTTGCGTTAACGTTGTTCTTTGCATAACCAGAACCAAGCATGATACTCTTCTCGTCGTTATGAGAGAAGCCAATGTTATACTTGATATCCTTAGTACCACCGCTAACGCTTACATTATACTGCTTTTGATTACCAGTACGACCGAATACTTCGTCCTGATAGTCTGTACCTTCTACAGACTTCCAGATGTCGAGGTCGCTGTAGTTACCATAGTTTGTTGCACCAACTTCATAAAGAGAGTATGCAAAGTTATAAGGATCAAGAGTCTTGATCAACTTTGTAACCTTCTTGTAGCCGAGAGAAGCATTGAAGTTTACCTGAGTCTTGCCCTCAGTTCCGCTCTTGGTTGTTACGATGATAACACCATTGGCACCACGGGCACCATAGATAGCTGTAGAGGAAGCATCCTTCAACACGTCGATGCTCTGAATTTCGCTAGGAGCGATGTCGCTGATAGAGCTTACAGGGAAACCGTCAACGATGTAGAGTGGAGAGTTGTCCTGAGAAAGGGAACCACCACCACGCACGCGAATCTTCACGTCAGCATCTGGTGAACCTTCAGTGGTAGTGATGTTTACACCAGCCATCTTACCGGTCATCGCCTCGCTTACGTTAGATACAGGAATGTTGGCAATCTGCTTGTCGCTGATAGAAGATACAGAACCTGTGAGGTCTTTCTTTCTAACAGTACCATAACCGATTACTACGACATCATTGAGGGTGGTGTTGTCATCCTCAAGTTTTACATCGATTGATTCTTTACCTGCAACGCTTACTTCCTTAGCTTTCATACCAATGTATGAAATCTTCAGTTTCTTGCTTTTGCCTTTTAAGTTTACTGTGAAGTTACCGTCAAGGTCGGTCACGCCACCATTGCCAGCTACACCTACCTCCATGACAGATGCGCCGATGATTGGCTCGCCCGTATTGTCAGTAACAACGCCTTTTACTGTTTGTGCAGATACACTTGTTACTACGAACATCAGTGCGCCTGCCAAAGCAATTTTCTTTTTTCTAAAATTACCAGACATACACTTTAGGTTTAGATAAAACTTATTCTAAATTACTAATATTCTAATGTTTTTTCTTAATGTTTTTAAGTAGAATTCCAGTTCTGAGCAGATGCTTGCTGAAGGGATGTTCCTCTTGGAACCCGAAGGCTCCGATGGGGCAACCTAGATGCGTAGCAATAGCTAAGTCGTGGTTTTCTTGTTGCAAAAGTATATAAAAAATATGAGAATATAGGTATATTGGGGGTAAAAAATTACGTAAACGTTTACAGATTTTTGCGTAAATACTATGTTTCTTACATTTCGATGGTCTGTTTTCTCAGTTCCCGTTTCTGCTGTTTCAGAAGCTGAGGGAACAAAAAAGTGCAATATCCGGCACCCTTCTGAAAGAGGATGGGGATATTGCACTCCGAATGTTATCTGTCAATCTAATTACTTATGGTCTCTGTTTCTTTACTTTACGATGACCTTGCTTGTCTTCTTGCTGCCATCTGCCAGGGTCTTCACAATGATGTTGATACCCTTCTGAAGATTTGAGAGCTGGGTGCCGTCGGCTGCATAGATGGCGGTCTTGATGACTGCTGCATCTGTAGCTGAGGCGATGTTGCGGATACCGGTGCTTACTGAATTGGTTGTTGCACCGAAACCTCCCATCTGGTTGGCTGCACGTACGGTGAATGTTCCCTTCTCGCCGTTGAGGTTTACTGACTTCTCTGTGGTCAGGGCGAAGAACTTGCCGTCTTTTGCTACGAGATACATCTGGGCATCACCTGTCCATGAAAGCTTGTCGTTGCTCAATGTAGCCGCTGTCGCTGTGGTCTGAGAAGCGAGGTCGTCAGGCTTCCAGTTGGTAAATACCTTGTCGAGGCTGAACTCGGCTGCTTTCTCTGCAGTGATGATGGTGTTGTACTCGCTTACTTCCTTATCCTTGGTAAACTTCACGATGTTCTCGGCTGGAGAAATTACCTTGCCGTTCTCATCAACAGTGTTGTACTCGAAGAAGTTCTTGGCAACCACGTTCATACCATCTGTTGTCCAGCGGGTTGAAGCAATGTTGGCTGCTGCGTTCTTGTCGAGGATGGTGTTGAGGAATGCACACTTGGCTGTTCCACCCCAAGAGCGACCGAAGGTGAAGCTGTCAGTAGCTGAACCTACAATCTTACATCCGTCAAATACATAACCATAATCAGTTCCGTCTGTGTAAGGCGCTGTGATGTATGAACCCTTACCAGGTTCCAATGTCAAGGTACACTTGTTAAAGAATACATCGCCACCACCGCAGATGAAGTCTACGATTCCGTGGATATCTGAACCTTCGAAGTAGTACTGACCCTTATTGTTGTTGCTGTAGTAAGTGTCCTGGTAAGAAAGCATCTTCACATTCTTGCAGATGGTCTGTGTACCCTTGTCTTGGAGACAGACTGCACGACCGGTACTGTTGTTGAATGGATAAGCATTCTTCAGTGTGAGGTCCTGCATGTAGAGACCTGTACTTGTGTTATACAATGTTGCTGTTACGCCGATACCTTCTACCTCTGGCTTGTTGACGATGATGGTGTTGTCCATGCTCTCGCCGATGATAGATATGTTGTTGCCGCTAATCAGAGTGAGGCACTTGTCGCCCAAATCGTATGTGCCGTTTGGCAAGAAGATGTAAGAACGTGGATCATCTGCTGCTGCATTAGCTGCATTGACGGTTTCAAGCGTGGTGATGAAGCTCTGTGCATCGCCAGCCTTTACTGTGTACCAGTTGCCTTCTTGGGTATAGGCTGGTTCTGTCATGTTCACGATGCTGAGACTATGGAGGTAAGCGTTGGCTGCGAAGGTAAGTGTGTACTCGCCGCTTGCTGTAGAGGTATTCTGCAGAATTGTGATGATACCATCTGTGCTTGCCTTGGCATCTACTCTTGCTATCGTAGTGCCATCAGGGGCAGTCAGTGTGATGTTACCTGTGGTTGAATACTTGCAGAGATTCATCTTGATGTAACCCTTGCCGCCCATCAGAATCTTTATTTTGTCGCCAGCAGCAAAAGTCCAGCCGTGTGTGGTATCATGCCACTTGCCTTTGCCTTCTACAGAGATTGCCTCGTGGTCGTTGATGTCGAATCCTTCCTTCAGGAGGTCGTAATCGTAACGAGCTGTTTCACTTGCGATCTCAATATCTGTAACGAGTGCATAGAGTTTGGTATCTGCTGTGATGACAGAAGAGGTAGTGAACTTCTTGCTGTCTTTCTTCTGGTCGGTAGCCCAGCCACGGAATTTCTTTCCTTCGGCTACGGTTACCTTCTCTTCCATGCCTTCCTGGAATTTCTCAATGTTTGCATCCTGCTCCACCTTTTGGGTTCCGATAGCTGTTGTGCCGTCTATATTATAATAGGTGAGGGTGAAGTCTGGTTTGAAGGCTACGGTGAGTTCGTAAGTTACCTCATCTCCGTTAGATTCTACAACGATGGTTACCACGGTCTTCTGGTCTGCACCTTCTCCGGTGGTAGTATATGTTGTACTCTTGATGTTTCCGTTAGCTGCAACGATGTTTGTCAGCGGATTGGTCTCGCTGATGAGGTTTGTCTTCTTTGAAACGAGGAGGGTAGCGAGCTGCTTGCCTGATGCGTCTTCCTTGAAGATGTCAACGGCTGAATATTTGGTGCCGTTGAGGCTGAAAGTGCCCAGCATTGGAGTCTTGCTCATATCTACATTTCCATAGATAGCGAGGTCGGTAACGTAAGCGTTCTGGCTCAATTTAAAGCCCTCGAACTTGATCTGGCAGTTGGTGCGGTTTACGTCGAGTGTCAGATCTTCACCGCTTGTGGTTGCAATTGATACGTTGTGGATGGTTACCCAGTCAGCATCGCCGTCGCCCTTTACGGATACCTTGATACCACGTGTGCCACCTGTAGCAGCCTGGTGGAGGGTAATCTTGGTGATGCTTGCCAAAGGAGAGGTTACTGCGCTTGGTTCGGCTGTAGAGTATTCGCCAGTGTACTTTAGGGTCTTCATATAACCGGTACGATCAGCGAACTTAGTGTTTGTTCCTGTTGGATTTATCTCAACGCCATTAAGAGTCATGGTAAATGCCTCTTTACTATAGAGAGTTTTGAGGTCTACCAAAGTGTTGTTGGCTGTTTTCCCATCTATCTTTTTCCACTCGGTGAAGTCGGTAGTGTAGAGTGCCTTCTCCTGGATGGCGCTTACGTGTACCACCTTAATCTGATAAAGGTAGCTTTGACCTGTTGCAACAACTTCTACATATCCCTTAGCCACTTCGGCTGATGTTGCGTTGTATTCTGTTACGTCTTCAGTAGCTGCCTTTCCGCCTACGGTGAGGTTGTGGTAGTTTGGGTAACTTGTTACGGTTACAACATCATTTGCTGATTTTACTGGAATCTGCAGGATGGTTCCTGCGTTAAACTGTACATCAGATGTTCTGCCCTTCAACTTACCTTGTGTAGCGTTTATGTGCATAGTGATGCCTTCTATGGTAGAAGCGAGGTCGCCCTCCTTACCTTGAAAGTTAGCTGCAGTGTTGATACCTTCAGGAAGATTGTTCTGAAAGTCCCAAACAGCAGTGACATTTTGTGCCTTTGCTATAAAAGCAAAGACAAGCAACAGGCTGAGAAGCCCCAATCTTAGTAGATTTCTTTTCATTTGTTTGCCTTTTAGGTTGTTATACTTATTATAATTTTTATTTTCAGTTTATATTTTAAGTTTATTGTTGCAAAATTACACTTATTATTTCTATTTAAGAACTTTTTGTTTCAATTTTGTTGTAAAAGCTACGTAATCGTTTTCGTAGTTTTAGCTCATTTTGGTTCACATTTTTCCGAGATTCTCAAAATGATTTGCTAAATTTGCCAACGAAACAAACTAGCAAATGAATCAAACTA
>JAJXBQ010000385.1:0-1706 GCA_021640525.1 Segatella copri | reverse complement strand
GTGAGTAGGTTTAGTGTTCTCCTGAGTGGCAAGGAGTTCCTCATAGAGTTTCCCGCCTTCACGAAGGCCTGTGAACTTGATCTCGATGTTTTTGGCTCCGGAAAGTGAAATCATGCGTTTGGCCAAATCAACGATCTTGACAGGTTTGCCCATGTCGAAGACGAAGATCTCGCCGCCTTTACCCATGGCGCCGGCTTCGAGAACAAGCTTACATGCCTCAGGAATGAGCATGAAGTAGCGGATAATGTCCGGATGGGTGACAGTAACGGGCCCGCCCTTCTCAATTTGCTCTTTAAAAAGAGGAATAACGGAACCATTGCTACCCAAGACATTGCCGAAACGAGTGGTGACAAATTGGGTTTCGCCCTTTACCTTACCATCAATGATAGCTTGATTAAGGCTCTGGCAATAAATCTCACAGATGCGCTTGGAGCAACCCATGACGTTGGTGGGGTTAACGGCCTTATCGGTGGAGATCATCACGAACTTCTTGGTGCCGTACTTAACCGCCAAGTCGGCAATGATGCGAGTACCTGCGATATTGTTGCGGACGGCCTGAATGGGGTTGTCCTCCATCATGGGCACGTGCTTATAGGCGGCCGCATGGAAGACATACTCAGGACGATGTTCGGCAAAAAGCTTCTCCATGTGGTCTTTATCGGCAATGGAAGCGACGACAGTCTCATTCTTTACATCGGAAAACTGACGCGCCATCATCAAACGGATATCGTGCATTGGTGTTTCTGCCTGATCAACAAGGATCATTTCGGCAAGTTTATAAGGTGCTACCTGGCGCACCATTTCCGAACCAATAGAACCTGCAGCACCTGTGATGAGTACACGCTTTCCAGATAGCATTGATCCAATAGCATCCATATCGACCTCAATTTTCTCGCGAGGAAGGAGGTCTTCTATTTCTACCTCGCGTAATTGTTGATGAGTAAGTTCACTCTTTCCATCCCATTCTTCTGCTTCACGAGGCATCATCATTATCCTTATGTTAGCTGCCATGAGTGCATCGATGAGGGTTGTACGAGTTATGAAATGGTCAGTCTGAAGGGGAGATACAAGAAGGACTGTTACATTGTACTTCTTCATGGTTTCGACTAAAGAATCTTCATCAAAATGAACTTGTTCACCAAGAATCCAAGAACCACATAGAGACTTATCATTAGTAATAAAGCCACGTAGACGATAACGGCGAGGATTCTCATTCTTGAGACTCTTTGCAAGTGCTATCCCTCCGCTCATACAGCCATAGATAAAGACTTTCTGTATGCTACTATCACCACGGTAAATATCATGCGTTGATTTGACAAACACTCGGAGGCTCCACATAAGCATGGTTGCCACAATAAAGAGCATGAGAGCACTTTCGATACGAGGAATGAGCATATAGGGGGTAAGGCCTGCATAGACCTGCACCTGATGGAGGATGCATATGCCTATGCCTGCAGTGGCAGTGGAGTAGGCTACGCGATGGAGATCGACGAAGCTGGAGTAGCGCATGACGCCATGGAAAGTGTGGAAGGCTACGAAAGAGAGGATATAGACGATGAGACATACGCTCAGGCCCAGGGTGACTTGCCAGAAGCGCTGTGCCAACTCCAATCCACCATGCTGGAAGTAGTACACAAATAAACCAGATACATAGACTGTCATACAGTCCATAGCAAGAATGCACCAGTAGGGCAGCGCCTTGTGTA
>JAJXBQ010000110.1:0-10959 GCA_021640525.1 Segatella copri | reverse complement strand
CTATCGCTCTTTTGTCGTATCTTTGCTGACAGTTACCGATTGGTGAACAGTGGGGTGAACACTTGCCCCAAGCATTCACCTTTTCGGCTCAGGGGTGAACCCTAGTAAAAAGAACTTTGTATATACAGCGCATGCTAGAAATATAAGAGTCTCTATTATAATGGGTTATATAGTGTTTTTAACACATTATTAACGCTAAAGGTTGGCATCGGGGTTCACCCTTCACCGACTTCATCGCCAAGTGTTCACCCACTCTCTTACTTAGAGAACGTTGCAAACAACAAAATAGTATAAATAACAGACAATTTTAATCAAATGGAAAAAGACCCTAACAACAGCATGAATGGGACAGCTACGATGCCATCGTACTTCCCTTGTATCAAATCTTCGGAGAGCCATCCACTCGCCGACTGGATGTATCTCAAGAGCGTGATTACCTCTAGCCCTGAGCTACGAATGATGACCGAGACTTACCGCAAGCGCCTCGCCATCAGCAAGCAGTTTGCCGACCAGTACAAGCCTGAGATGCCTGCCATCACGGTTTCGGCACTCATGAACGGCTACGGCAGACAACTTGCCGACTTCCTCAAACCTACCTACATGTTTCAGCTCGACTTCGACCATGTGAAGAAGGAAGATATGGAGCAGCTTATCCGACTGGTGAGAGGCGACAATCATACGATGGTAGAGTATATCACCGTGAGCGGCAGGGGATTCAGAGTATTCTGCGCCTACCATCCTGTAGATGACGACGACATCAGCGTGCTGGAACTCTTCGATGCCGTGCTGCAGAAGGCGATGGCTTACTACACCCAGCTCCTGGGGATAGCTCCCGACAAGCAGTGTGTCGACATCACCCGATGCGCCGGTCTTGCCTACGACCCGGATGCCTATTTCCGTTGGGATGCCGAGCCTTTTGCCTTGGGCCCGAAAGATCTGAAGCCCCTCTACACGAAGAAGGCGTTGCAGGCGAAGTATTCTGCCAAGCGAAACGCCAAGGACGGCAAGCGAAGCACCAAGGTGAAAGAGCAGGCGAAGTCAAGCGACAAGGGTGCGCCTACCATCGAGGAGGCGGCTTCCCATATCAAGGAACTGCTCGGCTTGTGGGGTTACCGGTTCGAGCCTGAGCATCACAATGAGTATGTATGGCACTTTGCCGACATCTGCATCTACTATGGCATTCCGCAGGATGAAGCCCAGTCCTACGCCGACCGTGAGTTTGGCACCAGCTACGAAGATACGGCTTCCGTCATCAAGTCTCGCTACAAGAATCTGCACAAGTTTGGCATCTGGCATTTCTATCGCCAGGGCGAGACCCGCAGCGGCAAGCCATCGGTAAGGGGCATCAAGCAGTGGCTACTCACCCGCTATCTGTTCCGCCGGAACGTGCTGACGGGATTTTACGAGATGGAGAGCCGTTTCGTTTTAGACGGCAAGTATCCTGACTGGGTACGCATCGACGACAACATCGAGAACTCCATCTGGAGCGAGATGGACGAGTCGGGACTGCATCTCTCAGAGAAGACCTTGCACAACATCATCAACAGCGACTTCAGCGAGCCGTTCGACCCCTTGGACGATTACCTGCGCAGTCTGCCGAAATGGAAGAAGGGAGAGGATCCCGACTACATCGACCAGCTCGCCGACCGCATCGAGGTGGAAAACCTGCCCGCCAACGAACATACGCAGAGCCTCTTCCGCTATTTCTTCAAGAAGTGGCTGGTAGCGATGGTGGTGGCATGGGTAACACCGAAGGTGGTGAACCAGATGATACTCATCTTCGTGGGCAAGGGCGGCATCTTCAAGACCACGTTCTTCCACATGCTGTTGCCCCCACAATTGCGCCAGTACTTCCTCAACGACTCGACGGGAGCCTATACCGACAAGGACTTCATGGAAGCTTTCAGCAGCAAGGCTCTGCTCTGTCTCGACGAGTTTGAGATGGTATTCGGCAAGAACCTGAGCGCCTTCAAGAGCAACATGACCAAGGTGACATTCTCCATACGCCGACCTTACGACAAGTACCGTTCGGAGATGCCCCACCGCGGATCGCTCTGCGGCACCACCAACAGCCAGCAGTTCATCACCGACGAGGAGAACCGCCGCTACTGTCCTTGGCTGGTAAAGAGCATCGAGAGTCCGATAGAGCACCCGATAGACTACGACCACGTGTTTGCCGAGGCAGTGGCACTGGGTCAGGAGGTGATGAGCCAGCCTAAGGGCGAGCCCCTGGAGTGGACATACTGGTTGACGAGGGATGACATCGAGCTGATGCGCAGTCACAACCGCCTCTTCATGGTAGCCAACTATGCCGAGGAGCAGATACTCCGTTACTACCGGGTGCCGGAGCCAGATACGCCGCTACAGTATATCAAGTTCCGCTACAGTGCTGAGATACTGGAGAGGATAGGTGTGAACCCTGCCCTTCGCCAGAACCTGAACAACCAGAACATCGGTAACGTGATGAAGCGTCTTGGATTCAAGAAGATTCACAAGAAGAACGGCAACGGCTGGGCTGTGATAGAGAAGGAAGGTAGCGAAATCAACAATGATTCCTTCATCGATCCTAACGATACCGTGGAGGAATAAGTATCATAGTTACGTACTATAAGTATCATAGTTACGAGTGCTAAGTATCATAGTTACGGAGCATAACCCTAATAGATATTTCTCTGCACGCGAATTACGTACTGTTTTTTCTGAACATGAATTTCTTATTGTTTTTTCGGAACACGAATTACTTATCGTTTTTTCTGAACACGAATTACACGAATTACACGAATTACACGAATAAGTAGCTTGAAGACGAAAGATTCGTGAGATTCGAGAGATTCGTGTTCAAAATTCAACATTCAACATTATAGAAAATGGATTTACGAAGTTACACCAAGCAGGAGTTAGCCCTGCTCTATTTTCCGGATTCCGACCCGGACGTGGCAAGAGCCCATCTGATGAGATGGATAGTAAGATGCACCCAGCTCTACGAGCAGTTGCAGAAGAGTGGATACAACAAGAACACCAAGGAGTTCAATCCCCTGCAAGTATCCTATATTTTCTTCCATTTGGGAGAACCCTGATATTTATCAGTGATAATCGGTGAGTATCGGTGAGCAACAATGAGCATCGGTGAGTTGGGAAAATGAAATGTTGTATCTTTGCATTGTGATTCAGAAAGAAGAACATTAACCATTTAAACACTTTAAAACTATGTTGCTTTACGTACTAAAACTAAATCAGAACGCCAAGATGCCAGAGGCATACGGCAAGTATTACGCCTATCCAGTCATCACTCAGACGGTAGACATCGACGGCCTGGCCGAACACATGGCTAGCCACAACACTCCTTTCTCAAAGGGAGCCATCAAGGGCATGATTACCGATATGGTATCGTGCGTCAAGGAACTCACCTTGCAGGGTTTCGCTGTGAAGATCGACGACCTCGCCATCTTCTCCATCGGCATCCGCAACAAGGAGGGAGCCGCCTCAGAGAAGGAGTTCACCATCGCCAAGAACATCGACGGTTTCCGTCTCCGTGCTCGTGGCACCGGTGAGTTCAGCGCCAAGACCATCAACCTCGAAGCTACGCTGAAGAAGGCCTCTGCTCTGTTAGGTGATGGCACCACCCCGGATACCACCCCGGATACCGACAAGGGAACCACTGGTGGTGAAAACACCGAACAGGGTGGTAGCGGAACAACAGAAGGAGGAGGCGACGGCTTAGAGTAGTCCTAGCCTCCTGGCATCAGAAACAAGAGAAAGCGCATCGGCAGGATGCAGTCCGGAGTAATCCGAGGGCGCATCAGGAATGAGTTCATCACTCACCATTCAACATTGTCAAATCATCGCCCTGAACGGATACTTGCTCATCCTGCCCGCTTCCTCTCTTTTATCTTCCACACGGATCTCACAGATCTCACGGAACTTTTTCGTTGCAAGCAACGGTACTCACTATGCCTCACAGGAAAAAACTCCGAAGGAGTCGAAATCCGTGAGATCCGTGGGATCCGTGTGGGAAAATTAACCACTAATCATTAATCACTAATTAAAATGAAAAAGGAAACAATCCAGAAAGTCATCAACTTCGTCATCACCGTCCTCACTGCCGTTCTCAGCTCCTTCTGTGTGCAGAGCTGCAAGTGATAGCGTCTAAGTCGCACACGGATCTCACAGATCTCACGGATCTTTAAAGCACTAAGCGATGAATACCTTTTGCCATGTCATCAACATTAAAGTTTACCAGTAAGCCAACTTTCTTATGTGCGATTTTGAGATACGTCATCAACTGCTTATAATGTACAGGATGTAATTCATCGACAGATTTCAGTTCAATAATCACCTTGTCTTCGACAAGAAGATCCAACCGATAATCACACGGAAGTTTTACGCCGTCATAGATGACTGGAAGCGGAACTTGCTGTTCTACCCTCAAGCCCTCCTTCCGAAGCTGATGAACCAAAGACTCCTCATAAATCTGCTCAAAAAGACCTGGTCCCCAATAGTTGTAAACTTCAAAGATTGCACCGCGAATCTTATAAGTCAAATCGCCATATAATAACATAAGCCATGAAAAAGACTCACATCCATCTAAACGGAAAATCCGTGAGATCTGTGAGATCCGTGTGCAAAATTAAACATTAATTCTTAATAATCCAAAGAAATCCGTGAAATCTGTATGCAAAAATGTGATTCAGCAAGAGAAGTCTCACACGGATCCCACAGATTCCACGGATCTTCTTCGTCGCAAGCAACGGTACTCACCCTGCCTCACTATAAAAACTCCGAAGGAGTCAAAATCCGTGAGATCCGTGAGATCCGTGTGCCAAAACTAAACATTAACCCTTTAAAATCCATAGAAAAAATGAAGAATCCAAGAAAAATCGATTTAATCGTGGTACATTGCAGTGCCTCACGTGTTAACCAGGACTTCCCAATAGAAGCCTGCCACAAGGCCCGTGGTCTCCACTCCATCGGTTACCACTATTACATTACGAAGGATGGTGTGGTCTATCCATGCCGTCCAGAAAGCGAGGAGGGTGCTCACGCCCGCCACTACAACGCCCACAGCATCGGAATCTGCTACGAGGGCGGTCTCGACGAGAAAGGCAAGCCTGCCGATACTCGCACCCCAGCCCAGAAAGCAGCTCTGGAAGACCTCCTCTACAGTCTCGTCCTCGACTATCCCGATGCCGAGATCCTAGGCCATCGCGACCTCCCCTGGGTTCGCAAGAGCTGTCCTTGCTTCGATGTCAAGGAATGGCTGAAGGAAATCGACTTCCATCTCTAGAAAGCCCAAACAGTTCCCAGATATTCGTGTTATTCGAGTTATTCGTGTTCAAAATCATCCCATCCCAGCTTGTAAGTCCTAAAAAAGCTTATGGGTTGGGATTTTTTCGTTCTCAAAATGAGAATACCCGTTGCTTGCAACGAAAAAAATCCGTGATATCCATGTGCGAAAATTCAAGTTTCTGCTTATCGTAAATCAATCCTCGCTGAGGAGTTTCTTGATTTCCTCATCGGTCTTGGTAAGTTTGTCTTTACAGAGTTTCACCAAGGTTTTAGCACGTTTCAACTGCTCGGAGAGCTGATCAATATCGAGTTCATCATTCTCCATTCTTTCTACGATTTCTTCAAGCTCTCTTACGGCTTGTTCGTATTTCATTTCTTCTTTTTCCATATTTTTATTTTGTTTTGGGGTAACAGAGTTTTATTCAACTTTTGCCTTCACGCTGCCCTCGGCCAACCTCGTTTCAATGATGTCGCCAGACTTCAGTTGCGAGGCAGAACGGATGCTCTTGCCATCCTTCAGCGTAATGCTGTAGCCACGTTTCAGCAACAATTCGGGGTCTTGTGCCTGGATGCGCTGGGAAAGAAGCTGCAGACGATGACTCTCGTTGAGCATCTTCCTTTCCAATATCGGCTGAATATTCTGAGAAAGAATCTCGAAATGGCGCTGGGCTTCCGATAGTTTCGACTGGACATTTGTGCTTAAACGGCTCATCAGACGGTCGAGATAGGCTCCCTGCTTCGTCTTCACCAGCGAAAACTGAACAGGAATCGTGTTGCTCAATCTGTCGAGCCTCATCTTCTCCACCTGCAGACGGTGCTTCACATTCTGCACGATAGCCTCTTGCGCATTCACCACACGTGCATAAACCTCAGTAAGATGATTGACGAGGAAGGCGGCAGCGGCTGTCGGCGTCTTTACACGTTGGAAAGAAATCATATCCAGCACACTCTCGTCCCTTTCATGTCCTATTCCTGTGATAATAGGCAGCGGGAAGTTTGCCACATTCTCGGCAAGCGCCAGGGTGTCGAAACCCGAGAGATCGCTCGTAGCACCACCACCTCGGATGATGACTACGCAGTCAAACTGTTCCCATTCGGCATTGATACTGTCGAGGGCAGCTATCACACTCTGCTCTACCCCCTCGCCCTGCATCGTAGCCGGAAAGAGGCGGGTTTGAAACTGCAGACCATAATCGTTATCGGCAAGCTGGTTGCAGAAATCACCATAACCTGCTGCCGTAGCACTGGAAATGACGGCGATACGCTGGCAGAACATCGGGAGCGCCAACTCCTTCTGCAGTTCAAAGACGCCCTCTGCTTTCAGCGTATTGATGATTTCCAGCCGCTTGCGCGCCATATCGCCCATCGTATAGTTAGGGTCAATATCATCTACTATCCAGGAGAAGCCATAGTTCTCATGAAACTGCGCGTGTACCTTGAGCAGCACTTTCATTCCGGCATGAATGCGCTGTCCGGTGATGCGCTCGAAATTCGGTTTGATGAACATCCATCGGTTTCGCCAGCAGGAGGCATGCGCCTTGGCAATGGGCGTATTAGAGCGCTCATCCTTCTCGATGAGTTCCAGATAGCAGTGCCCGCCGTAGCCCTCGCGAGCCTCGGAGAGTTCCGCTTCCACCCAATAGCTATCGGGCAAGGACATCGAAATGACGTCGCGGACCATCGAGTTCAATTCATAGAGAGATAACCTTTTTACTTTGAACATTGAGCTTTGAACTTTGAACTTGGAATTTTGAACTTTATGAATACTATTACTTGGTACTTAGCCCCCCTGGAACTTCCCTTATCATATAGCAGCAAAGCTAATCATAAAGTTCAAAGTTCCAAGTTTACTTAATCGCTTTTCCCGTCTGATAAGCCTTCCAGAAATCAGGCACACCATATCCGAATACATTATCGGGATGATGCTGATTATTACCAGCCAATCTCACGAGTTTCATAATCTGCTTAGCCGTCTTCTGAGGCAAAGCCTGCCAGAGACACGCTACCATTCCGGCGATGAGCGGAGATGAGAAAGACGTTCCGTTATCATTGATGATATTTCCACGGCCCGTAATCACACAGGTAGGACTTCCGTAAGCCATCACATCAGGCTTGATTCTGCCGTCAGCAGTAGGTCCCACGGCACTGAAAGCCGCATTCTCGCCCATTTCGTTTACGCTGCCCACGGTAAGGATATTGCGTGCATCGGCAGGGAAATTGATTTTCTTCCAACTTCCCATTCCGTCGTTTCCTGCAGAATTGACACAGATGATTCCCTTGTCAGCACACATCGAAGCGGTGCGGGAGATGAGGGTAGAATTGCCATCCTGCTCATTATAATGATGGTTGGTTGACGCATCATCGAAGCCATGATAGCCTAACGAAGAGTTGATGATATCCACACCGCAACTGTCAGCATATTCAGCCGCAAAAGCCCAGTAATCCTCTTCTGCCAGACTCTCTGTGCGCTCATCTTCACAGCGCACCAGCAGATATTGAGCCTCAGGCGCCACCCCCACGAATCTTTCGGGTTCGTTGGCAGCCATCGTAGAAAGCACCATCGTTCCATGCTCCATCTCGGCGAAAATATTCTTGGATTGAGGAACCACAAAGTCCTTAACGCCCGCCAATCTGATATTATGCAGCGCCGGAATCTTATCCACATTCATGAATCCGCCGTCGAAGACAGCAATCATCATTCCTTTGCCCAAATGTCCGGCAGCATGCAGCCGCTTGCCGTTGAGCGACTGGATCTGCGCATCGGCAGCACCATATTCGCCTACTCCACCAGTCCAATCGTTCAATCCCCTGCGAACGCTACTTCTGACGCGCTGACTGACAGAATCGGGAGCAGAGAAGACCTTCATCTTCCGGGTGATGAAATCGAGATCATCCAGTTTCCGTAGTTCCTTCTCCTTATGAATGCGGACCAGCAGGGTATTGTTCCACTTGCTCTTGCCCACAATCTCGATGCCAGCCTCGCTTACAGCCTGCTCATAAGCAGGAGCTACAGGTAAATCAGTAACGTCGATGGGCAGATTCTGCCTCTTTCTGCGCTCTATGGAACGGGGAGAGAGAAAATCTGCAGGGCGACTTACCGAAAAGGGAGTGTGACTGAGGTCTTTGTCTCTGAGATAAAGACGATACATCATACACTTGCCTCCCGGATACGACACCATATCGGTTTCGGCGATGCGGGGCAACCGCATCAGTTGTTCAAAATTGCTAACCCTGTCTTCGCGAGCAAACAAAGAAAGAGCGGTCATTAAAAATGCATAAAGCATCAAAAATTTTTTCATCATTATATCGGTAGTCCGGTTTGTTATTGTTGTTGCTGCAATATTTCTGTATTGCATTTGTTAATGAGTTGAATTGTTTATTCTGAAGTGCAAAAGTACAGAAATTGTACGAAAACACCAAAGGAAAAGGGAAGTTTTTATCATGAAATGCAAGTTTTTCTCATATATATAATAAGGTATCAGATATTTTTTGTACTTTTGCAGACAAGTAGCCGCTGTAATTGCATTCTGAAAGAAGCTGGACGAGCGGCTATGAGGAAAAAACAGATATAAATGGAAAATAAACAAGCGACATTAGAATTAGGAACCAAGCCGGTGGGCAAGCTGCTCGTTCAGTATGCCTTGCCAGCTATGATTGCGATGACCGCCGCCTCACTCTACAACATCGTAGACCGAGTATTCATCGGTCAGGGTGTGGGAGCCATGGCCATCTCAGGTCTCGCCATCACCTTCCCCTTCATGAACCTCACCGCCGCTTTCGGAGCCGGTGTGGGCGTAGGAGCATCTACTGCCATCAGCGTGAAGTTGGGACAAAAAGACTATGCCACAGCGCAAAACATTCTGGGTAACACGATTTCACTGAATCTCATCATCGGTATCGGATTGAGCATCATCTGTCTGCTCTTCCTCGACCCTATCCTGAGATTCTTCGGAGCCAGCGACCAGACGCTCATCTATGCTCATGAGTACATGGTCATCATCCTGCTGGGCAATGTGGTGAGCCACATGTATTTCGGCATGAACTCCCTGCTCAGGGTGGCGAGCAAGCCGAAGCAGGCGATGTACGCCACCATCTTCACGGTGGTAATGAACGTGATATTGGATGCGCTCTTCATCCTCGTCTTCAAATGGGGAATACAGGGAGCTGCCATCGCCACCATCCTATCGCAGCTGATGGCGCTGTGCTGGCAGTTCAAGCTCTTCAGCAACAAGAACGAGCTGCTCCACATGAAGAAAGGCATCTACAAACTGAAGAGAAAGCTCGTGGACAAAATCCTTTCCATCGGCATTTCGCCTTTCCTGATGAACGTGTGCGCCTGCATCATCGTCATCTTCATCAACAACCAGCTGGTGCGTTTCGGAGGCGACCTCTCCGTGGGTGCCTACGGAATAGCCAACGGTATTGCAATGGTGTTCATCATGTTCGTATTCGGCGTAAACCAGGGAATGCAGCCTATAGCCGGATACAACTATGGAGCCCAGAAACTGGACCGTCTGATGCGCGTACTGAATCTGAGCATCATTGCCGCCACCGCCATCATGGTAACGGGCTGGCTGATAGCGATGTTCCTGCCTTACTACTGCGCACGACTGTTTACAACCGATAAGCAACTGATAGACTTGGGTATTAAGGCGATCAGAGTGGTGATGTTCTGCTTCCCGGTCATCGGATTCCAGATGGTTATCACCAACTTCTTCCAGTGCATCGGAAAGGTGAAGATCAGTATCTTCCTCTCCTTGTCGAGACAGTTGCTCATCCTCCTGCCGCTCCTGGCTTTCCTGCCGATGATATGGGACATTGATGGAGTATGGTACAGTATGCCTATCTCCGACTTCTCAGCCGCAGTCATCGCTGCCATCGTAATGTCATGGTACATGAACAAGTTGAAAAGACAACACCAAGAACAGCTAAAAGTTAAAAGTTAATAGTTAATAGCAGCTTCGCAGTTTAGCAAGATTGCCCTATAAATTATAAACTATAAATTATGAATTATGAATAAGATTATCATAAACGTAGGTCGCCAGATAGGTAGCGGCGGCCATATCATCGCCGAGAAGCTGGCTGAGGATTTCGGTTGCAAGTGCTACGACCGGGAACTGCTCAACCTTGCTGCCAAGGAGAGCGGTTTTTCGGAGAAATTCTTCGAGCAGAACGATGAGCAGAAGGGATTCTTCAAGTCTCTCTTCCATTCCCATCTGCCTTTCTTGAGCGACAACAACTTCTATCACAACGACTTCTCACAGGAAGGCCTGTACAAGTTCCAGAGCGACGCCATCAGAAAGGCTGCCGATGAGGGCAACTGCGTGTTTGTGGGCAGAACCGCCGACTATGTGCTGCGTGATTACAAGAATGTGATCAATATTTTCATTACCGCCAACATCGACGACCGCATCAAGGCAGTGTGCAAGCGAAAGAACATCGACAGAGCCACCGCCCGCAAGTTCATCGAAAGCCACGAGGAACAGCGCGCCTCCTACTACGATTACTACACTGGCAAGAAGTGGGGACACAGCGAGAGCTACGACCTCTGCATCAACAGCAGCCATCTGGGAATAGAGGAGACAGAGAAGTTTATCGCAGAATTTATCAGAAAGAAATTCGGACTTAGTGATTAATTATTAGGGATTAATTATTAGGGATTAATTATTAGGG
>JAJXBQ010000109.1:0-11002 GCA_021640525.1 Segatella copri | reverse complement strand
CAATAATATATCAAATATGAATTATCTTCCATACCGTGCCATCGCCCTTGATCTGGATGGCACCCTGACCAACCACGACAAGGTGGTTACCCCGAAAACCCGCGAAGCGCTGCTCCAGGCAGAAGCCGAGGGTGTTGTTATCATCCTTGCTTCAGGCAGACCGACCTACGGCATCGAACCGGTGGCGGAATGTCTGGAACTGGATAAGCGAGGCGGCTATATCCTATCCTATAATGGTGGCAACATCGTGAATGCCAAGACTGGTGAAAAACTCTTCGCCCAGTTCCTGCCAGATGAGGTGATACCTATATTATATAGGTACGCGAAGGAGAAGAATCATGCCCTTCTCGGCTACGCCGGCAACGAGATTATCACCGAAATGCCCGACGACCAGTATGTGAAGGAAGAATCGCGCATCAACAAGATGAACATCCGAAAGGTAGAAAACCTGTTCGAAGCCCTGGAGCCTCACCCTACCAAGCTCCTCATGACAGGCGCCCCGGCAGATATGCTCAAGGCAGAAAACGAACTTTCAGAGATTCTGGGCGACAGGATGGACATCTTCCGTTCAGCCCCATTCTTCCTGGAACTGGTTCCCAAAGGCATCGACAAGGCAAAGTCCCTGCTCCGCCTTCTGTCGAAAATCAATCTCACCCCAGCCGATATGATTGCTTTCGGAGATGGCTACAACGACCTGAGCATGCTGAAACTGGCAGGCATGGGTGTAGCCATGCAGAATGCAGCACCAGAGGTTAGAGCCGAAGCCGACTACATCACGCTTTCCAATGAAGAAGATGGCATAGCTGCTGCTTTGGAACATTTCTGTAAAAAGGATTTTTAAAAGTAAAAAGGTAAAAAAGTAAAAAGGTAAAAAAGCCTAGCGGGGTATAATCTCCCTAGTTTCTTTTTACCTTTTTACTTTTTTACCCTTTTACTTTTCAACAATCAGTCCACCCTTAGGCTGCATGACTACCTTCAGGTTTCCCTTCTTATCCACCTTTACGGTCTTCATCTGAGAAACAGGCCAGAGAGCCTTCTTGTCCTTGCTGGCAGTTTCATGATAATAGGTAACGCTCTTGCCGGCAAGCATTGGCAGATTCAGGGTGAGCTTCATCACCTGGTCGGTGCCGTTTAAACCAGCCACATACCATTTATCACCATGGCGACGGGCAACAACGGCATATTTTCCAGGATAACCGGCGATGAACTTGGTCTCATCCCAGGTTGTAGGAACGCTCTTCAGGAAATCAATCTCGTGCTGAGGAAGCTCAGAGAGATTATTCGGATAGATGGCGATACATTGGATAGCTGCCTGGTTCATGATAGCCGAAGCCATCTCGAAAACATCGGTGGTATAACGGCGATGACGACTCTTGTTATCTTTAGAGAGATACTTGTTCATGATGGTACCACCCCAATCCATCGCAGCCACGGCGTTGCGGCAGAAGGGATGCATGGTCAGTTCAAAAGCCTCCTGCTTGGCATGATAATCAGAGAAAAATACATTCTCCGAAGCCAGTACAGCCTCGCTCGATACATAGTTAGGATACATGCGCTCCCAACCTCTTGGCAGGGTGCAACCATGGAAGATAACCTGAATGCCATAATCGTTGGCATCGCTGAGGATGTCTTCATACTGCTGAAATGATTTGCTTCATTGCTTATTGGTTTTATTGATAATTTATTATAGTTGTTGTTTATTCTTTTCTGTCGTAAGCTTTCTCTATAAGAAGCCTTACGACAGTGCACAGCTTATGCAAACGAGCGCAATGAAAGCTTACTTTCAAATGGCCGAGTGCCGCTAAGCTGCAGCAAAGATACACAAAAGTTTCCATAATAGTGTAAACTAAAAAATAATATTTGGATAATTATCATTAAATTAGGAATTTTCATGTTTATAGGGTAAAATAATGCTTGCAAGTGATAAAAATCCGTTCATTGTAATGGCCTAATTTCATTCTCATTTTCATCAATAGCGGCATGATGAACACCAGCATCGGGATGGAGAAGAGCAAACCGCCCGTCACCCCCGTGGCAAAAGAGAACCAGAATGGTTCCTCATCCCGCTCCCAAAAGAATGGCAACAACCCCAAGATGGTAGAGACTATCGTCAAGAATATCGGTAAAATCTTGTGATTGAAGGCACAGAGATAAGCCGACACGGCATCCCGCTTGCGCAACTTAACTACCAAATTGTATTGACAAAGTATATAGATGGAAGCATTCACCACGAGACCACTCAACAAGACAAGAGAAGCAAAGCCACCACTGCCAAAGCCTACATCAAACAATACGAAGGTCAAGAATGCCCCCATCAGGGAAACAGGAATCATGAGCACCACAACCCAAGCCTGCCAGAGAGACTCAAAGACCACTGAGCAGATGAAAAATATCAAGACTGCCACCACCAAGAGAAGCCAATAGTTTGACTTCTCCTTGCTAGGATTGTAATAGGCAGCCGTCTCGCAACGAAAACCTATCGGCATGCTTCTATTGAAATGAGCCATGACGCTATCCATATACTCAGCCGAATAGGTGTACGAGCCCAATATATTGAATGCCACATTGAGCACATACTCTTGATTCTCTTTTGGTATAACTTCCTTAGCCTCACGGCGCTGCAACATCATGACATCGGAGAGAAGCACCTGGCTGCTATCTACCTGCATCTGGCTGTTCTCCATACTCCACAAATCATAAGGCACCTGAGGCTCAGGAGCCAGATAAACATCAGCAGGATGCGCCATGCCCCGATAAGAATCCACATACACTCGCTGCAACAAGCTGCCCAACTTGCGATGCACATCACCAGCCTCAACACCATAAAGGCTCATTCTATCCTTGTCATACCGCATATAGAGTTCCTCCTCTTGGTTCTCAAAGCCAGGAGTCTCCACGGCAATGTCTTGCACCCTAGGATTCTTACCCAAATAATCAGCCATGCTCTCTGCCACCTGATACAATCGGACATAGTTATAGCCCGACACCTTGATTTTGGTAGCACGATATTGCAGGTTGATAGAATTGCTAAAACCTCGTTCGCTGATGCCGTAGGTACTCCAATCGGCACCCCCGATCGTGATGACCTTGCCTATCACCTTCGACTCCAGGCGATAAGGAAAACCGACAGGCACATTCTTCTTGAATTTCACAGTGATTTCACCTTGCCGTCCATCTATGCGAGTAACAAACTCCTTGATTTCCGGATATTTTTTCAGCAATTCCTCCACTATGATCATCTTCTCGTTCAGCCGCACGGCTGTGCCTCCCACAGGCATCAATCCCTGTATATGGAGCACTTTGTCCTCATCAGCTTTTCTTGTCTGCTCATGCTCGTTCAGATAATCAGCAAAGAGCTGAATCGTCCCTCCAAAACAAGAAGCCAATTTATCCGTTGTAGCACTTTTCCAATCTTCAGGCAAAGCCTGGAATGGTATGCCGAATGCCCACACCAAGACGAGATAGACTATACATTTGCGGCGCGATGCCATCAAGATATAGCGTCTATAGAAATGATTCCAACAGACCACCCATCTGCGCTTGGCACTAAAAACGCTCGGAGCTTGGCACTTGCATCTTTGCATGGCTGCAGGCACAAAGAAGAGAGCCACCAACAAGGCAACAACCAGATTGATGACGATAATCAGAGCGAAATCATACAAGTCTGCCTGCAATTCCTTTGGCAGGAAAAAGACGATGACAAGCGAGCCTATGGTTGTCAACATCGCTGCCAGCATAGAAAGGAAAGTCTTCCGATTGTGATAATAGGCATAGTGGTCGGCCATGACAATGACAGAATCGATGATAATGCCAAGCGACACCGTAATGCCTGCCAACGAATAAATATGCAGTTTGATGCCACAAGCACAATAGATGATTACGGCTATCAAGATGTTAGCCGCCAAAGCCGATGTCACCACCATAAGATACCTAGCATTGCGATAAATGACCCACACAAAGAGCAGCAGGATGAATAATGAGGCTAGGCTACGCCCTATCAGCTTGGACATTTCTTCTCGTTGGAGTTGAGCCACATCGTATGACAAATGCACATACAACAGACGATGCAATTCACCCTTGACAGCCTCCATCTCGTCTTGCACCTGGTCAGACAGATGCAAGATGCGAGCTGTAGGCTTTGCATAAACATTCACATATACCGTATTCAATCCATTCACACGATAAAAGCCAGAAGGCTCATATCGCTTGACATGAATCCTAGCCAAATCATTGAGATAAACCACACGATTGCCATTGACCTTGATGGGAACATCAGCAAGCGACTTTCCATCGCATGCCGTTTTCAATCGAAAAGCAATCCGCTCCTTCCTGTTGTCCGCAGTGGTATGCAGCATCGTACCAACCACCTCATCCTTTCCCAGGAAATTGCGGATTCCATCCTGCAAGTCTTGGCTTGTGATGCCACAAGCAGCAAGTGCCATCGGGTCATAGCCCACCTCCACATACTTATCCGTGGTTCCAGCCACCTCTACTCGCTCTACACCATCCAGCAACTGCAAACGTCGCACCACATTTCCTGAAACAAGCTTCTTCAGCATTTCGGGCGGCATATCACCATTCACCTGATAAGTGAGAAGCAGCTGTTGCTCTTGATGCATTCTCGCACCACCGGTTACCTCGCCACCTTCCACCACTGGATAGCCAGCCCCCTTGGGCAACTTGGCATACGACTGGCGCAACAGAGAAGTAACCGAGAATCGCAAAGCCGCAACATCCACCTTTTCCTTTGTCCAAACAACAATCTCGCTGCTGCCATAGGAAGAGCGAGAGGAAACACGCTCCACACCTTTTAGCGCAGAAACCATTCCCTCTATCGGCGTCGTCAGATTTTGCTCCACAATCTTAGCCGACACCTGCGGCCATTCGCACCTGATGATCAGACGATTATTCCGCTGGTTCTGAGGCTCGGTACCCACATCCACCAACGGCAACAGAGCCGCACCCACTATCATCAAGATGACAAAGGTCAATATCACAGAGAATGAAGATAATTTCATCGTTACTTTTTACTTTCTTTTCCGATAAATTACATAATAGAGAATAGGCACAAAGAAGATGCTCACTCCTGTACCCACAACCATGCCCACTAAGATGGTTAGCGAGAGAGGAAACTGCAAGTCAGCCCCTATTGAACCACCAGAGAGAAATGGTACTAAAGAGAAGATGGTGGTAAGCGAGGTCATCAATATCGGCAACAACCGTTCCCTGCCCGCCTTGACAATTGACTCAAACAAAGGCATACCGCTCTTGCGATGCCGATTGATGGTATCCACCTTCAGAATAGAGTCGTTGATAACGATACCTGCCATCACGATAAGTCCCGTCATAGACATCAGGTCTATCGCTAGCCTCAACAGATACAGAATAACCAACACCACAAAAATATCCAACATTATCTCGGAGAGGATGATGAATGGCTGAACCAAACTCTCAAACTGCGCTGCCAATATAAAGAACAGCAGCAGGACGGATACCAACAAGACCCCAACCATTTGCTGGACGGCTTGCTGGCTCAGGAAATAATCACCACTAACGGATGCCCTCAGCTCACCTGACTTTTGGTTGCTGCGAGCCACAAAGTCCAGCACATCACTCACATGCCCCTTGGTCGTACTCAGCTCTATCGGGTAAAACTCACCTTCTTCCGATCCATACAAATGCTTGAATTCAGACTCCTTCCTCTCTTTTAAAAGTAATTGCAAGGGAACATCCACCCCAGCCTGATTTTTGATAGACGCAGCCATCAAGGTATTTCTATCAGCCACAGTAGCACCCACGACAACGGGTTGGGAAACCACTCCCTGATGGATGCGCAGCACCTCATTGCTGCCCGTCATTTGGCGCAACCTATCATAAAGCTGGTCATAGGAGATGCCGTACAATGACATCTGCTCCACATCAGCCTCCAACACCAAATTGTCCTCTACCACGACAGATGGAATATCCAAAGATGGGAAATGCTTGCGAAGAGAATCTACGTAAGCCTCAGTCTGATTTACAGATGGACGATGCCCCAAATGGTCTTGCAACTTGATGCATAGCTCAGGTTGCCCGGAAGAGAAGATCAAATCGAACAGATTGCCCGATGGAGCAAAGGAGACTGTAGCTTCAGGATATCTCTGAGAGATACATGCTTGCAATTTCTTTTGGCACTCCTCATACAGTTCCTCATTCTTCCCCTTCAGGTAAGCCAATGCCTCTGAAGATGATATCTCCCTGGTATGAAACAACATGAAGTCCTGGCTACCCACCATCGAAGTGTAAGTTTGGGTCTGATCATCACATAGCCTCAGCACCTCACCCATGCGTCTGTCATTTTCCTCTACAGAGATATTAGCATTCCAATCCACATACATGATTCCATCAGAAGCATTCATCGCTGGCATCTGCCGCTTATCGGACACCCAAAAGACAAGAACAAGCCCCGGTATCGCCAACAAAGACAAAACAAGGCATAAACGCAAATGGGCAAAAGTCCAAGCATGCATTCGATCATAACACCTATATATAATATGGTGCAACTTACTTTGCTGCATCATCGCTTGCTGCCCAACATTCTGTGCCTTATGTTGCCTTACATGCAATACATAGAAATAAACGGGCAACACCAACACACTCACCGCCAAGGAAGAGAACAGGGCAATGGTAATGCCCATGCTTTGGTCAAAGAAGAGCGCACCAGCCATTCCGCCAATGAATATCAGTGGTATGAAAACGCTGCAAGTGGTAAGCACCGAACTCAGCATGGGAGCAAAGACACTGGCTGTTCCCTTGCATACCGCCTTCTCCAGTTTTGCTCCGCCTCTTTGCTTCTGCAAGATATTATCTATCACGATAATAGAGTTGTCCACTATCATACCCACACCCAAGATCAGTCCAGAAAGGGAAATGATATTGATGGATATGCCTGCCAACCTAAAACAAAGCAAGGTTATCACTAGAGATACGGGGATAGACAATGCCACCAGCAAAGCCAATCTCCATCTTCGCAAGAAGAGGACCAGCACCATTGCCGTAAAAAAGATGGCAGCCAAAAGGTTCCACTCCAGATTATGGATGGAATAATCCAGCAATTCGGTCTGGTCTCTTGTCATATCAAACTCCAAACTGGGGTTTGCCTTTTGCAAGCTAGCCACAACATCCGATATAGCCTCCTGCAGTTCTCCCATCTGGGCATCACTCTGCTTGATGACAGCCAGCGTAACACAATTCTTCCCATCATGGCGCACAAAATTCTTTCGCAATGCCGCACACTCCTCTATCTGGCACAGATCCTTCAACTGCAATAGTCTGCCGGCATGCTTGATATAGATATTGCGCACATCATCGGCTGTCAAAATCTGACTATCAAAATGAATATTGTAACGATATATACCATCCACCACAGACAAAGAAGTCAGCTGGACGTTGTTGGCAGCCAAAGCTCTCTGTAGATCTTGAATCGTCAATCCCAGTGCCTCCATCTTTTCCTGCTCAGGAATACACCTAATCTCGGAAGAGACCATGCCGCTTATATCCACCATAGCCACAGAAGGCAACTGCTCCAATCTTCTGCTGGCGACATTGGCGGCAAAATCACACAATTGGGCAAACTGAGGGGAAGCCTTGCCCCATGCACGCTCATCCTTTATGGATATATCCAGATAAAAAGCAGGAATATCCATGGCACTAGCCTTAATGATTTTAGGGCGTTCCATCTCCTTAGGCAAATGAACCATCGTCAAATCTACCTTTTCATTTACCTCGATAAAGAACATATCCATGTTGGCACCAGGCTCAAACTTCATCAAGACACTTCCCTTCCCCATGCGAGAATCGGAGTTGACGCTCTTCACACCAGCTACACGAGACAAGTTCAAGCGCAAGGGGGCAATAACCTTCTGTTCCATCTCTTGGGCAGAATATCCAGGCATACTGGCTTGCACCGTAACCTGGGGCACATCCATATCGGGCATCAGGGAAACAGGCATGTTCCTGATGCTAATCATGCCAATCACCATGATGGCTACCAATATCATGGTGACTGCTATAGGACGCTTCATCAAATAATTTATCATATCCCCCAAAATTAATTCCTAATTCCTTATTACTTATTCCTTATTTTTTATTCCTTACATGCACCTCGGTGCCATCTGCCAAGTTTAAGTTGCCCGACGTGATGACCACATCACCAGCCTTTATCTGCGTTTCCTTCCGTTTGCATCCCCCTATGGCATAAGAATGGATATTGGAATGCGATACATCCACATAGGTCCATACCGCCTCGCCCTTGTCATAGAGGAAGACCACATGGTAGCCATCACGTTCGATGACGGCATCCTTGGGCACCACCAACGAATGCGGCACATCGTTTTCTACGATGACCTTCACATTCATACCATCCATCAGCTTGCCCTGGGCATTAGGGATGCGAGCCATCACCTTAATCAGTCCCTTGTCACTGACCGCAGGATTCACATTCACCACTTGCCCCTTATATCGCTCAGTATCATCCGCAAAGAGATTCACCCATACCGTCTGCCCTACATGCACCTGCTTGATTTCTGCCTCCAAGACCTCAAACTCCACATCCAACTGGGTATCATTTACCAAACAACAGAGTTTATCCACCCGTTGATGTCGCTTATTGACCAAGTCGGTAATACGACCAGAGAATGGGGCAACCAAGGCGCATTTCGTCAGCAGACGCTTGGCAGCCTGCAATTGGTAAGTGGCAGCAAAGTATCCAGAGGTAACCTTTGCCCTATGCATCACATCGGTAGGCACGGCATCCGAAATGCCATTATAACCCAAACCAATCAATTTATCGGCAAGGGCTATCCGGGCATTCTCCAAATCACGAGATGCTTTTTCCACACTCAGCTTGGCATCAGCAGCATCCGTCCTGGCTATGAGCTGCCCCCTTCTCACCACTTCACCATTATGCACAAATACCTGGTCCACGCTGCCCCCATCAGCTAACGACAAATCACATTTTTCCAAGGCTCGCAACTTGCCGTTGCAAACCAGCTGCCGATGGAATGTCTGCTCCTTCAGCCTCAACGTATCGACATAAATCTCTGTAGACAAGCTATCAGCTGTTGGTATATCCAGTCCATCTCCCTCCGTATTCTTATGTTTGCATGCACATAGAGAGCCTAACAATGCACAAGCCACCATGAAATATAAATAATGTTTTTTAGCCATATCCTTATGATGTTATAGATTTACCCCTCTACATTTTACTTGACTAAAGCCTCGAAATCAGCTATCAGGTCTTTATGTTCTACCCAATCATAAAGGGTAAACTTGCGCAGAGTATAATAATAATTCCAATACGACTGCAATTGTCCGATGTATTGCGCCTTTGCCGTCTCCAGTTCCTGCAAGGCTGTATTCAGCTCCGTCACCGACACATTGCCAGTCTCGAATCTCTTCTTCGTGATTTCATAACGCTCTTTCGAAATCTTCTGGGCACGCTTTGAGGTACGGCATTGCTCTGCCTGCAAGCTAAACTGCATCACCTCTCGCTTGATGCTCTGAACATAATCATTATCAGCTTGCTCTTTCTTGGTCTTGGCAAGCTCAAGATTCGACTTTGCCACCATCACCCTGCCTTTCTTCACTCCCCAGTCAAAAATGGGTACGGAGATGGTCAAGCCAATAATCTCATTGTCTTGCAGATGACTATAAGCTGATGCAAAGCCATCAGCCGTACGATTAAATCCCACTTCCGCATTGAGCTGCATCTGGATGCCTTGAGCCGTCTTTGCCTTAGCAAGATTCTGTTGAGCTGAGAGCAAATCCAGGTCTTGTCCTATGGCATGTGATGAATTATTCATAGCCTTTTGCAACACCTCATTCACATTGAGCACCTGTTCGATGACATTCTCGGGGGGCAAGAGTATTACTTTCTCATCATGACTAACCCTCATATAGGAGAACAAATCATAAAAAGCATCATTCATCTTGACCTGCGATTCATTGCATGCCACCTTGGCATTAAGCATCGACAATTCCAGTTGCAGCAAGTCACCCTTCGTGATCGTACCCAGTGACAATCGCTTTTGCGACATGGCATAAAGGTCTTCCAAATCCTTCAGTTTAGTTACGCTCTGGTTATAATCCGACTGCGCAGATATGGCAGCAAAATAAAGAGAAGCCACACGAATGGCGATGCTTTCGATACTCTCACAATATATCCGCTTGGCTCTTTCATATTCCTTAGGTTCCATCTTCTTTCGCCACTTCATTTCATTATATGATGTGAAAGGTTGGGAATAAGACAAGCGCAAAGGCAGGGTGTTGTAAGTTGTCATCTTATAATCAAACTGATCCAGTCGGTAAAGGTAAGACTGCAGCGACAGGGTTCCTCCCAAGGAGCTAATCTGCTGTTCCAGGGATAAGGTCAGCGAGTTGACCAATGAGTTGTTATCCACATAATTGATCTTACCATCCTCCGCATTTCTTGCCTCCACCCGAGAATGATTAAAATTCATGATGCCTCCCGTCAGGCTCATAGAAGGCAATAACTCTGCCCGAAAGGACTTATAGGTCCAATAGCTAGACAAGAAACTAAACCTAGCCAACTGGGCATCATAAGAGTTTCTCTGGGCAATGGCTATGGCATTGTCCAGAGAAACAGCAGTCTGAGCGTGAAGCGGCGAAAAAACACCAAAGCAACAGGCTATCAATAAAGAACGTATAAACCAACTTCTCACAATATGCTACTTAATCTCTAAAGATTATACATCCATATTTCATCAACTTTAGTCTTTGGATTTTCAGAGAACAAATATAATTTCTTTTTATCAGCAGAAATCTTTATACTGCTCCCCACTTTGTCCAGAGCTATTCTACGTATTGGATTTCCATCCCAATCATACACTTGTATCTCATTGCCATATTGAGATTCCATATAATTCTTAGGAGTCTTACCATATAAATTCTTTCCTATCATCAATACATAATCAGAAAACAAGGCAAAAGAGACATCATCATA
>JAJXBQ010000384.1:0-1721 GCA_021640525.1 Segatella copri | reverse complement strand
AAGCATTCGTGAGGCCTTCTTCTTGAAGAACAAGAAGGCTATTATCATTGCAGTAGTAGCTATCATTGTTATCATTGCAGGTGTATTCGGTTATGTATCTCAGATCTCAGGTCCTCGTGAGGACAAGGCTAGCACTATGCTTGCTAAGGGTCAGACCTACTTTGCTAACCAGATGTATGAGCAGGCATTGAAGGGTGATGGCGCTGGCTATGTAGGTTTTACTAAGATTGCTGACGAATACAGCAGCACAGATGCAGGTAACCTGGCAAACCTCTATGCAGGTCTTTGCTATGCAAACCTCGGCAAATGGGCAGAAGCTCAGAAGAGTCTGGAAGCTTTCTCTTCAGAAGACGACCAGATGATCAGTCCTGCTGCTGAATCTGCCTTAGGTGATGCTTATGCGCATCTCAACCAGCTCGACAAGGCTGTAGATGCTTTCAAGAAGGCTGCTTCTATGGCTGACAGCAAGGCCGAGGATGGTACAAACAACAGTCTTTCTCCTACATTCATTATCAAGGCAGGCGAGATTCTCGAAAGCCAGGGTAAGAAAGACGAAGCTTTGAAGCTTTATCAGGATGCTAAGAAGAAGTATGTTAACGCTATGCTCGTACAGAGTGGCGAAATCGACAAGTACATCGAGCGCGCTTCTAACTAATCTGTACTGATAACAATTCGAAATCAATATGGCAACAGCACTTCATAATTTATCTGAATACGACTTTACTAAAATACCAGACGCCAGTAACATGTGCTTTGGTATCGTTGTAGCAGAATGGAATCCTGAGATAACGGGCGCTTTGCTCGACGGAGCAGTAAAAACACTCGAAAAACATGGAGCTCTCACTGAGAATATCCATGTGAAAACTGTTCCTGGAAGCTTTGAGCTTATCTATGGAGCCCATCAAATGGTTTTGAATGGCGGCTATGATGCAGTCATCATTTTAGGTAGTGTGATACGTGGTGAAACTCCTCACTTCGATTACATCTGCGAGGGTGTTACCTACGGAATTGCCCGTCTGAATGCTACTCAGGAAATTCCTGTTATCTATGGTCTCTTGACTACCAACGATCTGCAGCAGGCTAAGGATCGTAGCGGCGGCAAGTTGGGTAACAAGGGTGATGAGTGTGCTATAGATGCTATCAAGATGGCTAAGTTCTAGTCTTCACAACGAGAGTTGACAAACTGAATGTTATATATATAATAAGGTATAAGCATATGAAACTCTACCAGCTATTACAGTCGTTTGAATTTGAAGAGATATTTCCAACAGTCAATGTGATGTTTCCAAATGCACAGTTGCATCGCGATATTTTTGAAAAAGCATTCGATATGCTTTGCAATATCCAACCTATCACATCCAAAAAGGTTATCAAGTTTGAACTGATGGAAGATCCTAACTCAAATGATATGTTTGTTGGAGCAAATGATAGCTGTTTCCAGTCCACATGGGATGTATGCCTGGGAAAGGAAGTCAAAAAAGGCAAAGGCGCTGATCTCAATGATGTAGAACTGGCAGCCAACTGCTTACTCAATGTTCTTTTCATCGGACGTCATCCTCAAGGATTTGACAAGGACTACAAAAAGTTATTGAAATAAACTATCTTTAAAGGGTAAAAAGGTAAAAGGGTAAAAAGGTAAAAAAGCCTACCCCCCGTCGTACCCCCGTCCCCAGCGATTCCATCGCTGGTCCCCTAAAAAAAAGGGAAAAAGATCACCCTAG
>JAJXBQ010000108.1:0-11040 GCA_021640525.1 Segatella copri | reverse complement strand
CCTAGACCCACTGATTAAGAGTCAGTTGCTCTACCAACTGAGCTAAGGGTGCAACTATTTGTTGGTGACTCCGCAAGGATTCAAACCTTGAACCTCTTGATCCGTAGTCAAGTGCTCTATTCAGTTGAGCTACGGAGCCAAAACCGTTTGTTTCAGTGAAGCTTTGATAGGAGAGTGACTCCGCAAGGATTCAAACCTTGAACCTCTTGATCCGTAGTCAAGTGCTCTATTCAGTTGAGCTACGGAGCCAATTCTTATCTTTTGTACACCCTTAGGGATTCGAACCCTAGACCCACTGATTAAGAGTCAGTTGCTCTACCAACTGAGCTAAGGGTGCAACATTTAAAAGCCTCATTTCTGAATTGCGAGTGCAAAGGTACTACTATTTTTTGATTCCACCAAATTTTTTCGCAACTTTTTTCGAAAAAAATCAATTTTTCTTCATCTTGAAGGTTCCTAATGTATGTCTATACCCCTTCTTGTTGATGCTTACCACGCGGTAGATACCCTCCTTTAAGTTTCTAACATCTAGTGTGTTATCTTTTGCATGGAGGTACAGAATATCGCATCCTTGCAGGGTTTCGACCATCAGAACGTCAAAAACGAGATTTTTGGTGGTTTCTGCTAGATATACCTTCTTTCCGTCACATTCGAGTAATTTCGCAGCTCCTGTGCTTTGGGCAAGAAGTTGAATCTCTTCCTCTTTTTCTTGGGTTGGCTGGCTTTCTATGCCATATCCGTCCATTGAAGTTACGGCAACAAACAGACGTTTTGCGTCAGGATTTTCTATTTTGAACGAATTTCCTATGATTCGTGCGGCAACCAGGTTGCGTGCATCGGTGATGTCAACCGGATATTTCTTGCTCGCGTATACATTATTATATATATAAGGGGTTGCTATTTTAGTGCCATCCGTATAGTTTGAAGGATTGCTCCAGGAAACTGATACCTTGTTGTCGGTGGTGATTACCGATAATAGCTGTGGCTGTTCCGGTTGGCTCTTGCTTGCCCAAGTCATCGGCGGAACCAATGAAGGGTATGGATTGAAACGTTGGGTAAAGTCGAGAATACCCTGTTTGTTGTCCAGAAGGAACTTGTTTCTGAAGAATGCATATCCCATTCCGAGGTTTCGGATGTGATACATTTCTGCCGTCACGTCATTGATGTTCCACTTTCCTTCTTTCGGATCGAGAAAGTAGATGCCCAGTCCTGGAACCACAATCTTGCCATGGCTCTGTTCCTGCCAGTCGATGGCAAACGGATAGAAGTGTTCGTTCTTGAAATACATCATAGGGAAGAGCTCGTCCATCAGACCGCTCTTGAGCCAGCCCTGTGCATCCTGGCAGACCTTCGTGTATGCATTCCACCCAAAGCTCCGGTATCTGCTCAGGTCATCATACTTTCCTACAGGAGAGCAGCTCATTTTTACCCAAGGTTTTTCAGCCTTCACTGCATCGTGAATCTTTCTTACGATGTTGGTGATATACCGGCGTCCCTGTTCCCGGCTCACTTTGATGTTCCAGGTTTCAGGGTAACGGATGTAGTCGAGGTGAATACCGTCTACATTATATTTATGGGTGATTTCTCTGCAGATGTTTGCCAGATAATCACCTGTCCGGCTGTTTTCCGGATCCATGTATCCGTCGGCTCCAATCTTCCTGATGAGTTTCGGCATCTTCTGTCGGAGGGTTTTGCAGCCGAGTGCGTTCCATTTTCCTACAGGGATGGTTACCACCCAGGCATGCAGTTCCATACCGCGCTTATGGCATTCGTCGATGGCAAACTGCAGGGCATCATAGCCCGGACTTCTGCCCGGAAATCCTGACAGACATCCATCCCAAGGTTCGTATGCCGACGGATAAATCATGGTACCTCTTACGCGGGTCTGTATCAGTATGGTGTTGATTTTAGCCTGCTGTAACCGGTCCAGTATATCCGTCAGTTCCTTTTTCTGCTTTTCGGCAGAATAAGAAGACTGGGCATAAGAGTGTGGCCAGTCGATACCTCCTATGGTTGTCAGCCATACAGCTCTTACTTCATGTTTCGGCATCTGGTTATTGAACACGATACTCTGGGCTTTTGCGGCCAAAACAGAGCATAAAACGATAAAAAATATCTTAAATCTCTTCATAATCTTACAATTTGGCAACAAAGATACCAATATTTTTTTTTATTTCAAATAAAAATATTACTTTTGCGGTTGAAATATTAAAATAAAGTGCATTTTGCACCGAAAAGAGAGAAAATTTTAAGCAATAAAAGCAAAATGGTCAGTTTCGTTATTAGTTTGGTCGCCCTTGTATTGGGTTACCTTCTTTATGGAAAGTTTGTGGCGCATGTGTTCGGTCCTGATGACCGCCCTACGCCTGCAGTGACCAAAGCCGATGGGGTCGACTTTATGGTACTGCCTAGTTGGAAGATCTTCATGATTCAGTTCCTCAACATTGCAGGAACGGGTCCTATCTTCGGTGCCATTATGGGTGCCTGGTACGGACCGGTGGCTTATCTGTGGATTATCTTCGGGTGTATCTTCGCAGGAGCCATGCATGATTACATGAGCGGTATGCTCAGTATCCGTAACGGTGGAGCTGGTTTGCCGGAATTGGTAGGTAAGTATTTGGGTGGACGCACCAAGAAAGTGATGCTGGTCTTTTCGGTACTTTTGCTGATGATGGTGGGAGCTGTGTTTGTATGCAGTCCGGCTATCATTATGAGTGGCATTTGTAATACGGATGCATTCTGGGGCAGCCAGATGTTTTGGATTGTGGTGATTTTCGTTTATTACGTCATTGCTACATTACTGCCTATCGATAAGATTATCGGTAAGGTTTATCCGCTCTTTGCCTTCTCGCTTCTCTTTATGGCGGGGGCTCTGATGATAGGTCTCTTTGTGAAGTGGCCTACATTGCCTGAACTCTGGAGCAATTTACAGAGTTGCAATCTCAATGAGAATCCGGCTTGGTTGGGAACGGAGTCTTTTGTACAGAAGAGTCCGATTTTCCCTTGCCTCTTTATCACGATAGCCTGTGGTGCCATCAGTGGTTTCCATGCTACGCAGAGTCCGCTCATGGCCCGATGCATGAAGAATGAGAAGATGAGTCGCCCTATTTTCTATGGAGCCATGATTACAGAAGGTGTTGTTGCCTTGATATGGGCTACGGTTTCCATGTATTTCTTCTATTATGGTGGATGGCGTGAATGCGTAAGTCCGGAGGTGGCTCAGCAGTTTATAGCTCAGTTTGATGGCGGCAAGTCGCTTATCCAGAACTTCGATGCGCCTACCGTTGTGAAAATTGTATGTTCCAGCTGGTTGGGTGTGGCTGGTGGAATCCTGGCTCTGCTGGGTGTTGTTGCAGCGCCTATTACCAGTGGCGATACGGCTTTGAGAAGTGCCCGTCTGATTATCGCCGAGTTTATCGGTTTGGAGCAGCGCTCTATGCGCAAGCGTCTTTATATCTGCGTTCCGTTGTTTGCTCTTACGGTGGGCATTCTGGTTTGGCAGATGGAGAATCCTGATGGTTTCAATATCATCTGGCAGTATTTCGGCTGGGCTAACCAGACGCTTTCTGTGTTCACTCTCTGGACATTGACGGTTTATCTGGTACAGCAGAAGAAGCCTTTTGTGATGACGCTGGTTCCTGCCTTGTTTATGACCGTGATATGTTCAACCTTCCTGCTCATTTCGCCAACAGCTTTGGCTTTGGGTGAGAGCCTGGCTTATACCGGCAGTGTCATCATTCTGGTGATAGCCTTGGTTTGGTTCCTGGGTTGGTATCGCAGTTATCAGAAGAAACAATAGATTTATATATAAGTATTAATCAATATACGTAAATTTATATGATACGAATGAAAAAATTAGCTATTGCAGCATTGGCACTTGTCGTTTCGACAGCTGCCCATGCTCAGTTTGAAAGTGGAAAACAGTATATCGGTGCGTCGATGACGGGCTTAAACTTGAGTTATAATGGCTCTCAGGACCTCAATCTCGGTATTCAGGCTAAGGCTGGATACTTCGTAGAAGACGACTGGATGCTGTTGGGGCAGGTAGAATATAATCATTCTGGTCTTGAAGGCGTGAAGGATTATTTCTCTGTTGGTGCCCAGGCACGTTATTATATCGAGCAGAATGGTCTGTATCTGGGTGGCGGCGTAAAGTTGGCTCATTCCGGAGGTTATAATGATTTCATGCCAGGGGTAGAGGTAGGTTATGCTTTCTTCCTCGGCAAGTCGGTTACCCTCGAGCCAGCTATCTACTACGATCAGAGTTTCAAGAAGCATGTAGATTATTCTACCGTAGGTTTGAAACTGGGTATTGGTATTTATCTCTAAACTGCTAAGATGCAACAACAGTTTTCTTCGACTTTGTTGGAAAAGGCAGTGGCGGAGTTTTCTAAATTGCCAGGTATAGGGCGCAAAACAGCTTTGCGCCTTGTACTTTTTATGCTCAAGCGTAAGAGTGAGGATGTGGAACTCTTTGCTGATACCATTTCCAGGATGCGGCGTGAAGTGAAATACTGCAGGGTTTGTCATAATATCAGCGATACTGATGTCTGTCCGATCTGTTCTGATTCCCGGCGCGATGCTTCTACCATCTGTGTCGTCGAGAATGTGCAGGATGTACTGGCGATAGAAAACACGCAGCAGTTTCACGGACTCTATCATGTCTTGGGCGGCATCATTTCGCCGATGGATGGCATCGGTCCTTCGGATATAGAGATAGAATCGCTGGTTCAGCGTGTGGCTGAAGGTGGGGTGAAGGAGGTGATTTTTGCTCTCAGCAGTACGATGGAGGGTGATACTACCAACTTCTATATCTCCCGTAAACTTGCTGATTATCCTGTTAAACTCTCTGTTATCGCCCGTGGTATCTCGGTGGGTGATGAATTGGAGTATACAGATGAGGTTACCCTCGGACGGAGTATTCTGAACAGAACTCCATTTGGACAATAATAAAAGACAACAAAATGAAAATCAAACAAGTACAACGAATATTAATGACCAATTTCCTCTTTGTCCTGTTGGTAGGATTCCTGCTGGTCTTGCTCTATGAGACAGAAATTCTGGAACCTACTAATCTGGCAGGGGATGTCACGTTGGTCTATGTGATTACCGTAGCGATGGAGTTTCTTACCATTGCCGTTATTCCTTTGGCGCTCAAACTCTTCAGTTTCAAGGCTATTCACCGTCAGTTGGTAACCCGTAAGGGAGATGCACTTCTTCCTTTGGGCACTGCCCGTCTGAATATGCTCTGCTTGCCAATGCTGATCAATACGTTTATGTATTATCAGACGATGGCGCCTGCTTTTGGATATATGGCTATCATCCTTTTTCTTTGTCTCTTCTTTGTTTATCCTTCTGTTGGAAGATGTGAGGATGAAACAACAGAGGCGGAAGGTTAAACTCTCAGTATCTAATATTTGCTATTCGATATGAAACTCAGTGTTATCATAGTAAGCTATAATGTGAAGTACTATCTTGCCCAGTGTCTGCGTTCGGTAGAGAAAGCTATCGGCGTGTTGGAGTGTGGGCAGCAGGGTGATGCAAGTGGCGATACGGCAGAGATTATCGTGGTTGATAATCATTCTCAGGATGGAACGGTGGAATATCTCGAACTGTGTTTCCCGGCTTCCCGATATCCCAATCTCCATGTTGTAGCCTGTACGCATAATAACGGATTTGCCCGTGCCAACAATCTTGCTATCCGCAAGAGCGAGAGTGATCTGGTTCTTTTGCTGAATCCGGATACCATTATCGGTGAGCATGTTCTCAAGGATGCTGTCAGTTTTATGCGTTCTCATCCTGATGCCGGTGCACTGGGTGTAAGGATGTTGGGAGCCAATGGCAAACCAGCTCCTGAGAGTAGGAGAGGATTGCCTTCTCCGATGGTGGCTTTCTATAAGATGATGGGGTTGTGCAGCCGGTTTCCTCAGCATCGCAGTTTCGGTCATTATTACATGGGTTATCTTCCATGGGATAAGCCGACAAAGATAGAGGTTGTGAGCGGTGCTTTCTGTATGATACGTCGTGAAGCCTTGTTGAAGGTGGGGTTGCTGGATGAGGATTTCTTCATGTATGGCGAGGATATTGATCTTTCTTACCGTATCTTGAAGGGTGGTTACCAGAACTATTATCTGCCTGTAGATATCCTGCATTACAAAGGTGAAAGTACTCAGAAGTCGAGCTTCCGCTATGTTCATGTGTTTTACGAGGCGATGCTTATCTTCTTCCGTAAACATTATTCGGGTATGTCGCATCTCTTGAGTATTCCTATCAAATTTGCTATTTATGCTCGTGCCTCTGTAGCCTTTACGCAGATGATGACTGCGAGAATCAGAAAGAGTCTGGGATTCTTTTCTCCTTCTCATGTCGACCTGTCAAACCAGGTATTGTTTGATGCTGACGAGATGAGCTATGAAGAGATGCTGCATCAGCTTGCGCAGCGGTCTGACGAGAATATCAAACTGGCTACCTATACGAAGGACTTCGGTAAGGTGATTACGGATAGGGAGGTGATGGATAAGGATGAATTTGGTTATTTATAAGGATAGATTTATTTCTATATTATAAGGTACGCGCGTACATTATTAATAAGTGTAGTTTATGAAAGAACCGAATATTCGATTACGTGCTTTAGAGTTGGAAGATCTAGATTTTCTCTACCATATAGAGAATGATGATCGGCTTTGGGAACTGGGTGTTTCCAATGTTCCATATTCGCGCCGGGTGCTGCTCGACTATATAACCAGTGCTTCGGCAGATATTTATGTAGACAATCAGGTGCGCCTGATAGTAGAGAATGAGCAGAATGAGCAGGTGGGCATCCTGGATCTTACAGATTTTGATCCCCGTCATCACCGTGCCGAACTCGGAATTGTCATCAAAAAGGAGTTTCAGGGGCAGGGTTACGCGAAGGCTTCTGTGTCACGCTTGTTGCAATATGCTCGGAATATACTTCATCTTCAGCAGATTTATGCTATTGTAGGTATCAGAAACCAAAAAGCGGCTAAAATGCTGCAATCTGTTGGATTTGAGGGGAATAATATCCTGAAACAATGGCTTTGTAGCCCAGTTGGATATGAGGATGCGATGTTTTTTCAATATTTTCTGTAAAAAAGTTGCATAAAAATTTGGTAGAACCAAAAAAAAGTAGTACCTTTGCACTCGCAAATGAAAAATGAGCGCTAAGTCATTCAATTTGATTTCATGATTGGTGCGTTAGTTCAGTTGGTTAGAATGCCTGCCTGTCACGCAGGAGGTCACGAGTTCGAGTCTCGTACGCACCGCTCAAAATCATCTTGCTGGTTTGCCAAAATAGTTTGGTGCGTTAGTTCAGTTGGTTAGAATGCCTGCCTGTCACGCAGGAGGTCACGAGTTCGAGTCTCGTACGCACCGCAGAAACCTTCGAGAGTGATCTCGGAGGTTTTTTGTTTTTATATAAATTTAAGAGAATATGGCTATCGTTATCACAGTTCTGGCATACTTCTGTGTGCTTCTGCTCTTCAGTCATCTTACTGCCCGTAAAATGGCAAGTAATGAAACTTTCTATCGTGCCAACCGCCGTTCGCCTTGGTATATGGTTGCTTTCGGTATGGTGGGTGCGTCTATTTCGGGCATCACTTTTGTCAGTGTGCCGGGCATGGTGATGAGAACGGATATGACCTACCTTCAGATGTGCATCGGTTTCATCCTGGGTTATTTCCTGGTTGCCTTTCTTTTGCTTCCTATCTATTACCGCTATAATCTCACTACGATTTACGGTTATCTGCAGCAGCGGTTGGGGGAACGTTCGTATAAGACTGGAGCTTCGTTCTTCCTCTTGTCCAAGATGACGGGTGCGGCGGTCCGTTTCTTTGTCGTCTGTATCCTCTTGCAGCGTTTCGTGCTCGATGGGATTGGTGTTCCGTTCTGGGTTACGGTTCCTGTCATGGTACTGCTTATCTGGCTTTATACGCGCAAGGGTGGCATCAAGACGCTGGTGTGGACGGATACCTTTCAGACGCTCTGTATGTTTGCGGCACTCATCCTCATAATCTGTCAGGTGATGTCGGCGTTGGGCATGACTCCTTCCGAAGCGATCGCTGCGATTGCTCACGACAGTCACTCCCGTATTTTTGTCTTTGATGACTGGATGTCGAAACAGAACTTCTGGAAACAGTTCCTCAGCGGTGTCTTTGTAGTGATTGTGATGACTGGGCTTGATCAGGATATGATGCAGAAGAATCTTACCTGCAAGTCGCTCCGTGAGGCCCAGAAGGATGTTTGCAGCTATGGTTTTGCCTTTGTGCCTGCCAATCTGCTTTTCCTGAGTCTGGGTGTGTTGCTGGTGATGCTGGCTCAGAAACAGGGAGTGGCTTTGCCTGATGCTCCTGATGATCTGTTGCCGATGTTTGCGGCTTCGGGGGCGATGGGAAACCTGGTAGTGGTACTGTTCACCATCGGTATCGTGGCGGCGAGCTTTTCGAGTGCCGATTCTGCTTTGACCGCGATTACTACGAGTCTCTGTGTGGATATATTGGGCAGGAAAGAGGATATGAAGCTCCGCAAGCGCATGCATCTGCTGGTGGCTTTCGTCTTCATGCTCTTCATCATTGCTTTCAAGGCGATTAATTCTACGAGCGTGATAGATGCCATCTACATCCTCTGCTCTTATACTTACGGTCCGCTGTTGGGTTTGTTTGCCTTCAGTCTGCTCACCAAGCGTCAGGTAAACGACCGCTGGTCGCCATGGGTCTGCATCGCCAGTCCGCTCATCTGCTTCGCCATCGATACCCTTACCTCGCAGTATGTGGGCTATAAGTTCGGTTATGAGCTTCTGATGCTGAATGGCGCTCTGACATTTGCAGGTCTCGCCCTTAGTAAAAAAGAAACAGTTAAATACAAACAATAATGAGAACAAAAGTATTATTCGCAGCATTGTTGCTCAGTGCAACAACTGCTTTTGCCCAGCAGGAGAAGTTGGGCTCCGGTATTGACAAGACCAACATGGACTTGACCATCAAGCCGGGTAATGATTTCTATCGCTATGCCGCAGGCAACTGGATGAAGAATCATCCACTCGATGCCGAGCATACCGACAATGGTGCTTTCACCGATCTCTTTGAGCAGAACCAGAAGCGCATCCAGGACATCATCCTTGAATATGCTTCCAAGCCACAGCAGAAGGGGTCACTCGGACAGAAGATCGGTTCGCTCTACAACCTCCGTATGGACAGCGTTCGCCTGAACAAGGAGGGATGGGCACCTATCAAGCCAACTCTCGACCGTATTGCAGCCATCAAGGACCGCAGAGAGTATCAGCTCGTTACCGCTCAGCTCGATTTCCGTGGCGAGGGTACCATGATGTATGGCATCGGTGTGGGCGCCGACCTTCGTGATGCCGCCAACAACCTCGTTGAGGTAGACCAGAGTGGTCTTGGTCTTGGTGTACGCGATTACTATGTAAACGATGACGAGCAGACCAAGAAGATTCGTGATGCATACAAGGCTTATATGAAGAAGCTCTTCCAGATGGTAGGCAACGACGAGGCTACCGCCCAGAAGAAGATGGAGGCTGTGATGGCTATCGAGACTCGCATCGCTAAGGCAAGCTATAGTCAGGTACAGCTCCGCGACATCGACAAGAACTATCACAAGATGACCTACAACCAGCTCGTGCTCGATTATCCTGGCATCGACTGGGGCAATGTGTTCCTGGCATCCGGTTTCCCTGCTTTCAAGGAAATTTGCGTGGGTCAGCCTGAACCAATCCACGAGGTTGAGAAGATTCTCGCAGAGACCTCTCTGGATGATCTGAAGACATACGCAGAGATCAAGGTGATTTCTGGTGCAACCAGCGTATTGAGCGATGATTTCCGTGCCGTATCCTTTGAGTTGAGCAAGGTAATGAGCGGTGTTCAGCAGGACCGTCCTCGCTGGAAGCGTGCCGTAAGTACCGTGAGCGGTGTGTTGGGCGAGGCTATCGGAAAGATTTACGTAGAGAAGTACTTCCCGGAGAGCAGCAAGAAGCGTATGCTCGACCTGGTTCACAATCTCCAGACTGCGCTTTCACAGCGCATCGACGAGGCTACATGGATGAGTGCTGCTACCAAGGCACAGGCTAAGGATAAGCTGGAGAACTTCATCATCAAGATCGGCTATCCTGACAAGTGGAAGGACTATAGCGGATTGCAGGTAGATGACAGCCTTTCTCTCTACGAGAATATGGCAAATATCTCTGAGTTCTTTACAAAGGATGAAATCGCCCGCAAGGTGAACAAGCCGGTAGATAAGACTGAGTGGGGAATGACTCCTCAGACTATCAATGCTTATTATAACCCAACTACCAACGAGATCTGCTTCCCTGCAGCTATTCTCCAGCCTCCATTCTTCGACCCAACAGCCGATGATGCGATGAACTATGGTGGTATCGGTGGTGTAATCGGTCATGAGATGAGTCATGGCTTTGACGATCAGGGCAGCCAGTTTGACAAGACCGGTAACCAGCACAACTGGTGGACTGCTGCTGACAAGAAGAACTTCGAGTCTCGCACCAAGATCCTGGTAGACCACTTCAACAAGATTGAGTTGGCTGGCAAGAAGGTAAACGGCCAGATGACCCTGGGTGAGAACATCGGTGACAATGGTGGTTTGAACATCGCTTTCCGTGCACTTCAGAATGTGATGAAGACAGAGAAGTTGGGTGTGAAAGATGGATTTACTCCAGAACAGCGCTTCTTCCTGGCATGGGCACGTGTATGGGCAGGCAATGCCCGTCCTGAGTACCTGCAGTATCTGATGACCGTGGATGTTCACTCTCCAAACGAGGCTCGTGTGAACGGTGCCCTCCCAATGGTGGATTCATGGTATAAGGCATTCAACATCAAGAAGGGCGACAAGCTCTTTGTTCCTAAGAACAAGCGTGCACATATCTGGTAAAAACAGTGTGGGGGTAAGGCTTCCCCACACGCCCTGAAAGGGCAGAAGCTCCTAGCCCAGGGCATCGCCCTGGGAGGGCACTGAAAAAGGTACCCAATTTTAAGTTGCATAGCTTGTTTTTGAACT